>NZ_RZPI01000952.1:0-1527 GCF_003998715.1 Mesorhizobium sp. M7A.F.Ca.CA.002.15.2.1 | reverse complement strand
AGCCATCGCGTTCGGCCTCGGCGCACTCCGCGGCGAAGGCCGCCATGTCGCGAAAATTTGGGAAGACGGTGTCGATCGCCGCGACCTCCGCCGCACCGGCGGCGAGTATGGTCATGGTGCGAGCATGACGGAACACGTCCGTGTAGCGGCCATGCTCGTCGCGGGCGCTGCGCGCGCCGAGCGCCGCCGACAGGTCTTCCGCGCCCCAGGTGAGCCCGGCAAGCCGCGCGCTGGTCCCGGCATAGGTTGCCGCCGCCAGCACGCCTGCCGGCGTTTCGGTGATGATCGGCAGGATCTTGATCGCGCCGTCGGCCAGGCCTTTTTCGGCCTCGCGCACCCTGAGTTTTGCCGACAGGTGCTGCACATCCTGGCCGCCGTTCGACTTGGGCAGCATGATGCCGTCGGGTTTCGCCGGAACCAGCGCCGCCAGATCGTCATCCGTCAGCCCGGTCGCGAGGTCATTGACCCTGACATAGATGGCGGAAGTCGTTTGTGCCCTGCGTTCCAGGATGAAGCGCGCCGCTACGACGCGCGCCAGCGCCTTGTTGTGCGGCGCCACGGAATCCTCGAGGTCGACGATGACCACGTCGGCGCCGGCACCAAAACCCTTTTCCAGCTTCCTCTCGGAATCACCGGGGACGAACAGCAGCGAGCGCATGATCAGGCCGGCTTCTTCAGCATCATGGCTTGCCTGGTGCATTTGGCGACGAGATCGCCATGCTGGTTGTAGGCGCGATGCTCGAATTCGACGATGCCGCGATCGGGCTTCGACCTGGACTCGCGCACCGAGATGACTGTCGTTTCGACGCGAACGGTATCGCCATGGAAGACCGGATGCGGAAACACGGTTTCCTTCATGCCGAGATTGGCCACCGTGGTGCCGACGGTGATGTCATTGACCGAAATGCCGATCATCAGCCCGAGCGTGAACAGCGAATTGACCAGCGGCTTGCCCCATTCGCTCTTGGTGGCGAAATCGAAGTCGATGTGCAGCGGCTGCGGGTTCAGCGTCATCACCGAAAACAGCATGTTGTCGCTTTCGGTAACGGTCTTGCGCAGCGTGTGCTGGAAGACATGGCCGACGACGAACTCTTCGAGATAAAGTCCGGCCATTTCTCTCTCCTCAGGTGCTTGACGGTTGATAGGCGCTGCAAATCAGCCTCGCAAGCCAGTTAATGAACATGGTGAACGGTTCGTAAACCAATTCTGCCTACGGTCGTCAGTGGGGTCGGAACCTTCCGGCAAGGGGCGTAAGCAGGCGGGCATGGTTGTTGTTTCGCATTTCCTGAAATGGATCTACACGGCCAAGGTGTCGGAGCGCGCCGCGGCGGCGAGCGCTCTGGCCCGAGCCTACATCAATTCCGAATTGCCCTTCGAGGACCGCTGCGCCGCAGAGGCGGCGCTGACACTGTTGCTCGACGATGCCTCGTCAAAGGTGCGGCTGGCGATGGCCGAGGCGCTGTCGATGAGCCAACACGCGCCAATGCAGATCATCAGCGTGCTGGCCTCCGACCAGCCGGAAGTCGC
>NZ_RZPI01000951.1:0-1533 GCF_003998715.1 Mesorhizobium sp. M7A.F.Ca.CA.002.15.2.1 | reverse complement strand
GGCGACCGGAACGGCCGGAGCCGCCGCTCCCAGCGGCTTCGGCCGTTCCGGTCGCCGGAGACAGGCGGACCGGACCCGAGGCTCGTGCGGTCAGGCACTGGGCCTCGGGCTTCATCCGGGCCGGGGAGGAGGACGGCCGGGATGAAAGGGAATGGGCGGTTATGACCGCCGGGCGCGCCTCGCGTGAGGCCGGCGACTCGGCGCCATCAAAGCTGGACAGGTTTTGCATGACCGGATATAAGCATAACTCGAAAATAGATGCAAGCCATTCTTTCATAGACGAGAGCGGCTTTCATCCCTCACATGGGCGCCATGGCAAAAACGGAACTGTCGATCAAGGTCGGAGCGGCGATCCGCAAGGCGCGCAAGCAGCGCGGCCTGGTCATGCGCCACATCGCCGAACACAACGACACCGATGTCGCCGCCGTCGGCAACTGGGAAACCGGCCGCAATCTGCCCAAGACCGAGAACCTGCTGAAGACCGCCGCCTTCCTGCGCGTCGACCCGGTTGCGCTGGGCCAGGGGCAGGTCGTGTTTCTCGACGATGCCGGACCGGTTGCCGATGCGGAGATCGTCACCGATGCAGGTCCGCTACCCGCCAGCTCGATGGACATCGAGGTGCTGGGCGCGGCCGTCGGTGGCGACGATGGCGATTTCACCTTCAACGGCGAGCCGGCGGGTTACGTCCAGCGCCCGCCGGGCGTGCGCAACCTGCCGAAGGTGTTCGCCCTGCACGTGCTCTCGGATTCCATGGTGCCGCGTTACGAGCCCGGCGACCTGATCTATTGCGGCGGCCGCGACGCCGTACCGGGCGACCATGTGGTGATCGAGACCTTCCCGGAGGAAAACGAGCGCAACGGCAAGGCCTTCATCAAAAAGCTGGTCAAGCGCACGGCGGGCGAGCTGGTCGTCGAGCAGTACAACCCGCCGAAGACGTTGACCTTCAACCGCTACGCCATCAAACATGTCTGGCGCGTGATTCCGCTGAAGGAATTGCTGGGGTATTGAGCAAGGGATGCTCTTCCTTCTCCCCCTGCGGGAGAAGGAAGAACCAGCGCTGGCACCCTCCCACTCAAGCCCGCCGCGATCCCTCCAGCGGCACATCCCTGTCGCTCAGCATCCGCGCTTCGCTGCGCACGCGCTGGCGCTCGTCGACAAACGCCGCCTGGATCGAAATCGCCGTCCCCGGCAGTCCGTCGGCGCGGCAGGCCGAACAGACGATACGGCCCGACAGAGCGGACAGCGGCGTATTCCCCGTCACCCCGAACCGCTTCAGCTGATCGGGTCGCCACCACCTGTTGCGGCCACAATCGGCGCACTCGACCGAGATCGAGGCGACATGCGCGATCGTTGGTTCCTTGCCCGGCAATGCCATCGCCCCTGCCTCGTCTTTGTTCCTGATTTGTTCGCATATTCCTGTGTTTTACGCCGGGAGTCGAGTCGCAGTTTTCAAACTTTCCCAGAAGTTTTTCTTCTAGCATAATTTGAGTTATGCTTTCATAAATGTATGAAAATGTGAGTCGGGTACGAACC
>NZ_RZPI01000950.1:0-1552 GCF_003998715.1 Mesorhizobium sp. M7A.F.Ca.CA.002.15.2.1 | reverse complement strand
CATCACCACCGGCCGCATCTACAAGAACATCATCGAGCGCGAGCGGCGCGGCGACTATCTCGGCGCCACCGTGCAGGTCATCCCCCACGTCACCGACGAGATCAAGAATTTCGTCCTCAACGGCAATGACGACTATGATTTCGTGCTGTGCGAGATCGGCGGCACGGTCGGCGACATCGAGGCGATGCCGTTCCTGGAGGCTATACGCCAGCTCGGCAACGACTTGCCGCGCAACAATGCCGTCTACGTGCATCTGACGCTGATGCCCTATATCCCGACGGCCGGTGAGCTGAAGACCAAGCCGACTCAGCATTCGGTCAAGGAACTGCGCGGCATCGGCATCGCGCCCGACATCCTGCTGGTCCGCGCCGACCGCGCTATCCCCAAGGAAGAGCGCAGAAAACTGTCGCTGTTCTGCAATGTGCGCGAAAGCGCCGTGATCCAGGCGCTCGACGTGCCGCATATCTACGACGTGCCGATGGCCTATCACAAGGAAGGGCTCGATTCGGAAGTCCTGGCCGCCTTCGGCATCGATCCGGCGCCGAAGCCGCGTATGGAGCCGTGGCAGGCGGTGTCCAACCGCATCCACAATCCGGAAGGCGAGGTGACCATCGCCGTTGTCGGCAAATATACCGGCCTCAAGGACGCCTACAAATCGCTGATCGAGGCGCTGTCGCATGGCGGCCTGGCCAATCACGTCAAGGTCAAGCTCGACTGGATCGAATCGGAGATCTTCGAAAAGGAGGATCCGACGCCGTGGCTGGAAAAGGTGCATGGCATCCTGGTTCCCGGCGGCTTTGGGGAGCGCGGCTCGGAAGGCAAAATCCTGGCGGCGAAGTTCGCGCGTGAGCGAAAAGTGCCGTATTTCGGCATCTGCTTCGGCATGCAGATGGCCTGCATCGAGGCGGCGCGGTCGCTGGCCGGCGTCGAGCATGCGTCTTCGACCGAGTTTGGTCCGACCGAGGAACCGGTCGTCGGCCTGATGACCGAATGGCTGAAAGGCAACATGCTGGAGAAGCGCCGCGAAACCGGCGATCTCGGCGGCACGATGCGGCTCGGCGCCTATCAGGCCGAGCTCGCCAAGGGCTCCAAGATCGCCGAGATCTACGGCGACACTCAGATTTCCGAGCGCCATCGCCACCGCTACGAGGTCAATGTCGACTACAAGGAGCGGCTTGAGGATTGCGGCCTGGTGTTCGCCGGCATGTCGCCCGACGGCGTGCTGCCGGAAACGGTCGAATACCCGGACCATCCCTGGTTCATCGGCGTGCAGTATCATCCGGAACTGAAAAGCCGGCCGCTCGACCCGCATCCGCTGTTCGCCAGTTTCATCGAGGCAGCGGTGGAGCAGAGCCGGCTGGTGTAGGCCGGTCGGCCATGCAGACCTATGTCGCGCTGCTTTACAGCATCATTCTGGGCGAGGGCCGCCGGGTCGTCATGGCCGATCTCAAGGCCATGGCGGAAGATCTCGGGCTGAAGAACCCGCGCACCCTGGTGGCGACCGGAAATCTGGTCTTCGAGGCGCCGGCAACTGATATTGCCGACCTTGAAC
>NZ_RZPI01000094.1:0-11684 GCF_003998715.1 Mesorhizobium sp. M7A.F.Ca.CA.002.15.2.1 | reverse complement strand
ATGAAGCGGTTGCGCTGGCAAGACAGATCGACAGAACCGGTGGCCTCGCCTTCGGAGGACTGATGACCTACCCGGCCGCCGGGAAGGCAGCGGAGGCCGAAGCCTGGCTCGCCGACGCCAAGCAGGCGCTGGCCGCATCGGGCCTCGCCTGCGAACGCATCTCCAGCGGCGGCACGCCGGATATGTGGCGCTCCAGCGATACATCTGTTGTCACGGAGTATCGTCCAGGCACCTACATCTATCTCGACCGCTATCAGGTCGCCAAAGGCGTCGGCACGCTCGACGATTGCGCGCTGACGGTGCTGTCGACGGTGGTCAGCCATCCCACCGCGACGCGCGTTATCCTCGATGCCGGCAGCAAGGCGCTGTCCAGCGACACGCTGGGTCTCGCCGATTTCGGCGAGTTGCCCGGCGTGCCGGGAGCGCGGGTGACGGGCCTGAGCGAGGAGCACGGCACCGTCACGCTTTCGGGTGACGGCAAATTGCGCATCGGCGAGCGCGTGCGTGTGGTGCCCGACCATTGCTGCGTCGTCACAAACTTGTTCAACGAGGTCAATCTGATCGACGGCGACAAAGTGCTGGAAACGCTGCCTGTGGCGGCGCGCGGAAGGATGGGGTGAACTAAGAAGCGTCTTGCCTTCTCACACAAGGGGAGAAGGGGGAGAGCGCTCCGCCTGCCGTGCCGCGACCCTGCGCATGGCAATCACCCGGCGACGGCGGATTTCGGTGCGCATCGCCATCAGGTGCAGCGCGAAGAACAGCACGGTGAAGCCGAGCGCCATCACCAGAAGCGGCCACAGCAGGCTGGGGTCGATGGTGGAGCCGCCCATGCGGAACACCGAGGCCGGCTGATGCAGCGTGTTCCACCAGTCGACCGAGAATTTGATGATCGGGATGTTGATGAAGCCGACCAGCGTGATGATGGCGGCGGCCCAGGCGGCGCGGCTGGCATCGTCGAGCGCACGGGTCAGCGCGATGATGCCGAGATACATCAGGAACAGCACGAAGACCGAAGTCAGCCGCGCATCCCAGACCCACCAGGTGCCCCACATCGGCTTGCCCCAGATCGAACCGGTGATCAGCGCCAGCGCGGTGAAGACCGCACCGATGGGTGCGGCTGATTTCAGCGCGACATCGGCCAGCGGATGCCGCCAGACGAGCGTGCCGAGCGCCGAGACCGCCATCAGCGTGTAGCACATCATGGCCAGCCAGGCGAAAGGCACGTGGATGTACATGATGCGGACGGTGATGCCTTGCTGGAAATCCTCAGGCGCGGCAAAGCTCATATAGAGCCCGACTGCGAGGATCAGTGCGGCGATCGTGGCCAGCCATGGCACGACCTTGTCCGCCAGCCCGACGAAGCGCGTCGGGTTGGCGAGATCCATCCAGCTTGTCAGGCGTGAAGTCGTGTCGCTCATGCGGTTCTACATAAACCGCCGCGGCGTTCGGGGCAATCGAGCGGTGGTGTCGCAGGGCTGCAGCGCTTTGCCTTCTCCCCTGTGGGAGAAAGCAGAGACGTGCCTGATCAGGCGGCCGCTTCCTGCTGTTGCAGCACGGTGCGGCTGAGGCGGCGGACCTCCTCGTCGTTGAGCAGGCCGCCAGCGCGCAGCAGGCTGGCAAAGCGGCCATTGCGCAGCGACAGCTCGGTGAAGCCGCCCATCTCGACCACCCTGCCCTTGTCCATGAACACGACCAGATCGGCGTCGCGAACGGTGGTCAGGCGGTGGGCGATGATGAAGGTGGTGCGGTCGCGGCGCAGTTCGTCGATCGCTTCCTTGACGCGGTCCTCGGTCTCGACGTCGAGCGCGCTGGTCGCCTCGTCGAGCACCAGGATCGGTGCGTCCTTCAGCACGGCACGGGCAATGGCGATGCGCTGACGTTCGCCGCCCGACAGCTGGCCGCCACGTTCGCCAACCACCGTGTCGTAGCCATTGCTCTTGGACAGGATGAAGTCCTGTGCGGCAGCCGCATTGGCGGCGGCATGGATCTCGTCATTGCTTGCATCGGCGCGGCCGACACGGATGTTGTCCTCGATCGAGCGGTTGAGCAGGCCGGCATCCTGGAACACCGTGGCGATCGAATGGCGCACCGACTTGCGGGTCACGGTGCGGGTGTCGATGCCGTCGATCAGGATACGGCCATGGGACGGCGAGAAGACACGCTGCAGCAGGTTGATGAGCGTGGTCTTGCCGGCACCCGTCGGGCCCACGATGGCGACGGTCTGGCCCGCCTGCACCTCGAAGGACACGTCGTCGATGCCTTGGCCGGAATTGGCGAATTCAAAGCCGACATTCTCGAAGCGCACATGGCCGGTGACGTTGGAAAGATCGCGCAAGCCGTCCGGCTCGGCGGAATCAGCCGCGGAGTCCTCGAGATGGTAGAAATCCTCGAGCTTGGCACGGGCCTCGGAAATCTGGTTGGCGAAAGCCGACATCTGGTCGAGGCGAGCGATCAGCATCGTGGCAAAACCGGTGAAGGCAATGACGTCGCCGACACCCAACTGACCATGAGTCACGAGATAGGAGCCGATCGACAACACGATCAGCATCGAGATTGCCGATGACAGACGGTGCAAGGCATTGGCCAGCGCCCACCAGTCGAGCACAGGGTTCTGCGCGTCGAGCAGGTTCTTGACGTAGCGGCGCAGCGTATCGGCCTCGTGGCCGAGGCGATTGTAGCTCTGCAGCACCGCAACGTTGCTGACCGAGTCGGTCACATGCGCGAACACCTTGTGGTAGTGGCGCTCGACCGCAGCCTGGCCCGCCTTGGTGCGGCGCATGACCATCCGGCCGATGCCGACATAGAGCAGCCCGAGGCCAAGCAGCACCAGCGACATGCGCAGGTCCATGCTGATCGCGGTCGGAACCAGCAGTACGAGGGCGACAGCCGTGGACAGATGCTGGCGCATGAATTCGAGCCAAAGGCTGAACAGGGTTTCGACGGCACGCAGCATCGTGTGCAGCGCATTGGAGGTGCCGTGCTGATGGTGCCAGGCGAGCGGCATGGTGATCACGCGCTCGAACGACTCGCAAAGCACTTCGCTGCGCCGCGCGTGGGCAAAGCGGTCAGCGCCGCGCGCCACCATGACGAAGGCAACGATGTTGAAGGCGCCGAGACCGGCCCACATGACCAGGGTGGTGAAGACAGAGCCACGCTCGGAGATGGCGCCGATGACGCGACCGAACATAATCGGCTCGAGAAGCGCTACGATGGCGAGAGCCACGTTGGCCGAACAGATCAACGCAACGCGTTTCCTGTCCGCGGCCAGATAACCGAGAGCTCGCCAGTAGATTTGCAGAAGGGTCACCCCAGTTACTCCGCCACGCTGTTTATTGTGCACTGCATCATTTTATTCGTACCGGTTGATACGTCGCAAAACAATGGCCGTGTACCCCTTCAGTTCCCTTAGAGCGAACAAAAGATGGCGACGTTCCGAAATCTGCCGTGATCACCTAACGGTTTGAGAAGACAGGTAAAATGTCAGGCATGCGGCGAAATCATGGCAGTTGGCACGTGCTGCCATAATTTTAATCAGCAACAATGTCGGGCGGATGACTGAGGCCGAAATCGCCTTTCGCGAAGTATAAAGCAAAACAAAGCTGCAGGATGCCCTTCCAGGCGAAGGGTGGCCAAACCCTCACCGCTCGCGGCTACTCCTATGGGACGCCTCAAGCCTTTGATTTCATAGACTTCTCGGCGGGATGCCCGTCAACGGCAGACGGCAACGCCAGGCGGGATGGGGCCTCTCATCCCGCCTGGCGTGACAAAAGTCGCGGTCGGGGCCTCAGCCCCGAGCGCATGCTTTTTGGGCAACAGGCCTCAGGCCGGAATCCTGACGACAACCTCGGCAACTTCGCCGTCCTTCAGCTCGACTGCCGAAGCCTTGGTCTTTGCCCCATTCACCTCCAGCGACACGGCCTTGGCCTTATTGTCGCGGATGACACGAACCTTGAGTTCCGCCCCCAGCATTTTGAGATTTGCCGAGTACCCATCCCAGTGGCTTGGCAGCTTCGGCTTGAACTGGACACGCTTGCCGCGCCGTTCGATGCCCAGAATGCCTTCGACCGCAGCCCTGTAGAGCCAGCCGGCAGAGCCGGTGTACCAGGTCCAGCCGCCACGGCCGCCCTTGCCGTTGCCGGCATTGTCGTCCCCGGCATAGATGTCGGCCGCCACGACATAGGGCTCGACTCGATAGTGCTCGGCCGTGGCCTCGTCGGTCGCGTGGTTGACGGGATTCAGCATCGAGAAACAACGATAAGCCTCGTCGACCTGCCCCATCTCGGCAAGCGCGATGACGAACCATGTGGCGGCGTGGGTGTACTGGCCGCCATTCTCGCGCACGCCAGGCGGATAGCTCTTGATGTAACCGGGGTCCTTTTCCGTCTTCGAGAATGGCGGCGTGAACAGCTTGACGATCTTCAGCTTGTCGTCGACGAGCAGCTTCGTTGCTTGCTCCATGGCGGTGGTCGACCGTGCCGGGTCGCCCTCTCCCGAAAGCACGCTCCAGGACTGGGCGATCGAGTCGATCTTGCACTCCTGCGAGTTGCGAGACCCCAAAGGCGTGCCGTCGTCGAAACTGCCGCGCCGGTACCATTCGCCGTCCCATGCGGTGCTCTCAAGCGCCCGCTTCAGAACATCGGCATGCTTTGCCCAGGCCTGTGCTCGCTTGGCATCACCCTCGGTCTTGGCGACGGGCGCGAAATCGCCCAGCGTCTTCAGCAGGAACCAGCCGAGCCAGACGCTCTCGCCCTTGCCGTGCTCGCCGACGCGGTTCATGCCGTCGTTCCAGTCGCCGCCGAGGATCAGCGGCAGGCCCGCGGGGCTGCTGCGCTTGATGGCGAGATCGAGCGCACGCGCGCAATGGTCGTAGAGCGTCGCTGTCTTCTTCGAGATTTCCGGGGTGAAGAAGGCATCGTGCTCGCCCTCGCCCAGCGGCTGTCCATCGATGAAGGCCAATTGCTCCTTGAGGATGGAGGCATCGCCGGTGACCAGCAAATAGCGCGCCGTAGCGTGGGCAAGCCAGACCACGTCGTCGGAGATCAACGTGCGTACGCCAGCACCCGTGCGCGGCAGCCACCAGTGCTGCACGTCGCCTTCGGGGAACTGCCGCCGCGCCGCGTTGAGGATCTGGTCGCGCGCCAGCTGCGGGTCATGTGCCAGCAGCGCCAGCGTATCCTGCAACTGGTCGCGGAAGCCGAAGGCGCCGCTGGCCTGATAAAAGGCCGAGCGGGCGCGGATGCGGCAGGCCAGGCTTTGATAGGGAAGCCAGTGGTTGACCATGGCGTCGAGCGCCTTGTCGGGCGTCTCGACCTGGATGGTGTCGAGGAAGCCGCGCCATTCGCGCTCATTGTCGGCCAATCGCTGGTCGAAGTCCTTGGCCCGATGCTCCTGCACCAGCGCGCTCGCCTCCTCGACCGACTCGGCGTCGCCGAGCAGCCAGAGCAGCGTCACGTCGCCGCCTGCCGGGATCTCGACGTCGCGGGCAATCGCCGCGCACGGATCGTCGCCGGCCTCGACACGGCCAGACAGCGCCGCACCGCTCAGCACCGCCTGCGGTAGCTCGCTGGAGCCATGCCGGCCCAGGAACTCCGATCGGTCTGTCGTCACCGAATGGACGCCGCCGTCGGCCGCCAGGAACGCAACCCGCTCGCCGAAATCCAGCCCGTAGGGGTTTTGTGCGAGCAGCGCCCCACTGGCGGCATCCCGCGACGGGACGATGGTTGCCGCAGTGCGCGACCGATGCCCGCCGAGCACCCATTCGGCATAGGCATAGACACGCAGCCGCGCCGGCACCGAGCCGGAATTCTGGATGCGCAGCCGCGAGATTTTCAGGGAATCGACCGGATCGACGACATGGGTAAGGTCCATCGACAACGGTCCGCGCTTCGAGCGGAAGGTCGAGAAACCCTGGCCGTGCCAGGCCTCGTAGGTCATCGAGGGATCGCGCACCATGGCGGCGAGCGGCGAGAATGCCTTGCCGCTGGCCTGATCGTAGATATAGAGGCCCTCGCCCGGGCGGTTCGAGACCGGATCATTCGACCACGGCGTCAATTGGTAGTCGCGGCTGTTTCGGCTCCAGGTGAAGGCTGCGCCCTCGGCGGAGGTGTGGAACCCGAACGAGGCGTTGGAGACGACGTTGATCCACGGCTGCGGCGTCGTGCGCCGCCCGGCCAGGCGCACGACATAGTGCCGTCCGTCGCCGTCGAAACCGCCAAAGCCGTTCCATTGGCTGAGTCCGCTGCCATCGGCGCTGACATTGGCCACCGCCTGCGAGGCAGGAGTATGCGTCGTGGGTGTCGGCGACGGCAATTCACGCGGAATCGGCAACGTTGCCAGAGCATCCCGCGCCTGCAGGGCCGCCGCCTCGGCGCGCTCGATCTGGTCGAAGATGGTGCCGTTGCGCGTGTGCAGGACGACGCGGGCGACGGCGAGCAGCGTCTTGTAGGTGGTCTCGTCCATAAGATCGCGGCGCACCGCGAAAATGTGCTGGCGCGGCCCGAGCTCCTTGCCGCGCAGACGGCTGTTTTCGCACAGCGTCTCGACCGCCCGCTGCAGGTCCTGGACATAGGAGGACGCCTGCTCGTTGACGACGACGAAGTCGATCATCATGCCGCGGGTGCGCATATATTCCTGGAACCGCAGCGCCTGGGCGACGATTTCGAGATCGGCGACATCGCCGATCCTGACCAGGAAGATCGGGAAATCGCCGGAAATGCTTGTCGGCCACAGGCTCGACTGCTTGCCCAGCCCCGAGGCGATGGATTCGGCGGGAAGACGCAGGAACGGATCCGGATAGATCAGATAGCGCGCCAGCTTCTGCACATTGGCGGCATCGGTCAGGCTGAGGCCCATATGGCGGGTCTGCACCTGGCTGCGGGTCCAGGCAAGCATGGCCTGGCGGGCAAAGCTCTCCGGATGGTCGAGGCGGGCGATGGCTTCGTCCAGTTCGGCACGGCCGGCGCCGACAACCGTCCAGAAGGTCAGCGATATCTTCTTGTTGGCCGGCACGCGCACCTGGCGGCGCAGCGAGGCGACGGGATCGAGCGTAAAGCCTGAGTGGCCGCCCAGCCTGGCGCCCGGGTCGAAAGCGGCTGCGTCGACGATGGTGCGGCCACGGCCGATGAAGGCGCGCCTGTCGGTCTCGGCCTCGGCGTCGCGCGCCGATCCGGACGGATCGGTGACGAAATGCACCATGGCGATATCGGGCTCGCTGGTCTCGCGCTTGCGCCGCGTGGCGAAGATCGCCGCGTTGTTCGCAGAGATTTCGGTTTCCACGAACATCTTCGAGAAGGCCGGATGCGCGTTGTCGGACGCCTCCAGGCCGAGCACCAGCTCGGCAAAGGAGGTCACTTCGATGTGACGGTCGGACGGACCGTCATTGTAGAGCGTGACCCGACGGCCCTCGCCATTGCCTTCCGAGATGACGATGCATTCGACCTCGGAGCGCAAGGTGCCCACCGATTTGACGAAGCTCGCCTTGTCGTCGGAGAACAAGGTCTGCGCCTTTTCCTCGGCGGCTCGCTTCGGTTCGGCTGTAGCCGACCACCAGTCGCCGGTGCCGGCGTCACGCAGGAAGATGTAGGAGCCGAGCCGGTCCTCGGTCGGATCCGGCTGCCAGCGGGTGACGGAGAGATCGCCCCAGCGGCTGTAGCCCGAGCCGGTCGCGCTGACCATCACCGAATAGCGGCCGTTCGACATGACGTTGGTCGACCGCAGCGACTGCAGCGGATTGAGCACGATGCGGGTGTCGGGGCTGTCGACTTCGGTCTCGTCCTTGGAGCGTTCGTCGGCCTCGGTCCTGACGGTCGCTGTCGGGATGTCGCGCGGCGCCCTCTCCTGCAGCAAGAGTTCGGCCGATTCGATGACCGGATCGCTGTGGAAGCGGTCGCGCATGCGACCTTCGAAGATGGCGTCGGCAACCGCCGCGATCGACATGCCCGAATGGTGGGCCATATAATTCTGGACGACGACATGGTCCGTGCCTTCCGGCACGCGCTGTGGCGTGAAGTCGACGGCATCGTAGTAGCCGTGGCGGCCGAGCGCCCCGATCTCCCGCAATCGGGCGAGATTCAGCACGGCTTCACGCGGATTGAACTGGGCCGCCAGTATGGTGGCGTAAGGCGCGATCACCGTGTTCTGGCCAAGACCGCGCTTCAGCCCGAGGCCTGGAACGCCGAAATTGGTATATTGATAGGTCAGTTCGCGGTCGCGGGCATTGTAGGCGGCCTCCGAAATGCCCCACGGCACGTTCTTCTGGCGGCCATACTGGATCTGGCGCTTGATGATCAGCTTGCTGGTCTGGTTGAGGATCGAGCCCTGCGGCTCCTTCATGACCAGCGGCGGCATCAGATATTCGAACATCGAGCCGGACCAGGACATCAGCGCGCCCTGGAAACCGATTTCGACGATCGGCCGGCCAAGCCTGAACCAGTGCTCGGTCGGCAGATCGCCCTTGGCGATGGCGAACAGGCTGGTCAGCCGTGCTTCGGAAGCCAGAAGGTCGTAGCAGCTTTCGTCGAGCTGGTGTTCCTCGACCCGGTAGCCGATCGACAGCAGCTTGCGCTCCGGCCGCATCAGGAAGGAGAAATCCATCTCGAAGGCATAGCGGCGGGTGCGCTCGCGTAAGGTGAGCAGCTTGGCACGCAGCGCCTCGACGGCATTGTCGTCGCTGTGCGCGTCATGGACGTGCGCTTCGCAGGTGGCTTCCAGCCTTGCCGCCCAGTCGACGATGACGTCGCTTTGGGGCGACACCGCCTCGGTATGGATGGCGGTGGCCAATTTGCGGATCTCGCCGGCCAGCACGGCCAGGTTGATGGTGCGGATCGACGCCATTTCGGGCTGCGCCTTGATGGTGTCGACAGCGCGCCGCATGCCGTCGAGACGGTCGGCGAGGCGCTGGCGCAGCGGGCGCAACTGACGGCGGTCGTCGGGCAGATCATCGAGGCTTTCGCTGAGGATGGTGACCGTGTCGAGAATGCCTTCGAAATCGCCCTGGAGGTGCACGGAGGGCGCCTCGGCCCATTCGGCGCAGGCCGCCGCCACCGCCACCAGATGGCCGGCGAGATTGCCGCTGTCGACAGCCGAGATGTAGAGCGGATAGAGCGGCTTCAGTGTCGTGGTGTCGTACCAGTTGAAGAGGTGACCGCGCTCACGCGGCATGCCCTCGATCGTGGCCATGGTGGCGTCGATGCGGGTGATGGCGTCGGACAGGCTGATCCATCCGAAGTCGCGGGCGGAAACGACGGACAGCAGGTAGACGCCGATATTGGTCGGCGAAGTACGAGGCGCCACCACCGGTGCCGGGCTTTCCTGGAAATTGTCGGGCGGCAGATGGTGATGCTCTGCCGTCACGAAGCTTTCGAAATAATGCCATGTGCGCCGCGCCACCGTGCGCAACGTATGGATATCGGCCTGCGATATGCGCAAGCGATCCTCGGTTTCAGCCGAACGGCTGATCCAGCTGGCGATGGCGGGCGAGCCAATCCAGAACAGCGCGAAGAAGAAGGCAACGAAGGCGCCGGTCGAATCGGCCAGCACCGGAATGGCAAGGCCGACGAAGCCGATGATCACGGCGCCATACATCATGCCGTAATAGGAACCGACATCGTTGTCGCCCGCCTTGTGCGCCTGCGAGGCGGTGCGCCATTCCAAAAGGTTCTGGCGGCTGACGAACAACCGATAGAGCGTGCGCACGATGGCATCGCCCATCATCCAGGCGTTGTGCGCCATCAGGACGATCTTCAGCGCCACCATGGCGGTGCCGAAGGCGACGTCGCGTGCCAGGGCCGAGAAATGGCCGCGTGGCGTCTGGTCGCCGCTCTTGGGCAGGATGGCGTTGACGATGTCGAATGTCGGCGCCATGAACAGGCTGAGGATCAGCAGGGCCTGCCATTGCGCGGCCTGCGTGAAGGGCAGCAGCGTCCAGCCGGCAATCGCCGCCATCACCCAGAAGATCGGCGTCAGCGAGCGGCGCAGATTGTCGATCATCTTCCAGCGCGACAGCGCCGGCACGCCGGAGCGCGGATCGAGCATGAAGCCGAGCAACTGCCAGTCGCCGCGTGCCCAGCGATGGTGGCGCGAGGCGTCGACCGAGTAGCGGGTCGGATAGTCCTCGACCAGTTCGACGTCGGTGACCAGCGCCGAGCGCGCCAGCGCGCCTTCCAGCAGATCGTGGCTGAGGATGGTGTTTTCCTCGATGCGGCCCTGCAGGGCGGCCTCGAAGGCGTCGACGTGATAGAGGCCCTTGCCGGTGAAGGACCCGTCGCCGAAAACGTCCTGATAGAGATCTGACACGGCAAAGACATAAGGGTCGAGGCCGCGATTGGCCGAGAACACCCGCTGGAAGAACGACGCATCATCGCCTGATGTCAGCGACGCGGTGATGCGCGGCTGCAGGATCGCGTAGCCGGCGGTGACGACGCGCTTGCTGGCATCGAAATGCGGCCGGTTGAGCGGGTGGCAGAGCTTGCCTACGAGGGTGGCGACCGCGTCACGGGTGGTGCGCGTGTCGGCATCGAGCGTCATCACGTGGACGACGTTCTCCGGCAGCGGCACGTCGAGCGGCAGGAACGTGGTGTCGCTGTCGCCGCGCAGCAGAAGGTCGAGTTCATGCAGCTTGCCGCGCTTGCGCTCCCAGCCCATCCACGACCCTTGCGCCGCATTGAAGAGCCGGCGCCGGTGCAGGATATAGAAGCGCGGCGCGCCTTCGGAGGGATAGCGTGCGTTGAGACGAGCGATCTCGGCACGCGCGAATTCGAGGATTTCGGTGTCGGCAGCATCGATCTCGGTCTTCGAGTCCGGCCAGTCCGACAGCAGCGCGAAATGGATTTCATCGGCCGTGTTGGCGAGATGATGCACCTCGATATTGCGGATGTTTTCCTCGACATCGTCGCGCGAGCCGATCAGCGACGGAACCACCACCAGCGTGCGCGCCTCGGGCGGCACGCCGTGCCGGTAATCGTAGCCGACGAGGCGCGTCGGTTTCAGGAACAGCGAAACGACCGTGTTGAAGAAGGCGAGCGCGCCCTCGCTGGCCGGCACGGCAAAAAGCGCCAGCATGAGGACGATCGAGGGCACCGACAGGCCGAGATTGGCAAGCGCGTTGCCTGAGAGGACGAGAAGCAGCGCCGTCAGCGCAAACACCGGTACGACGATGCCGAGCCAGCCGGTCTTGCGGAAGGCACGCTTGACTGTCTGGCTGATGGTGGGTCGATAGCCGATCGCCTTCTCCAGCTCGAGCCGGCGTGGGCCGACGAGAAAGAAGCCGACATCGGTGTGGGCGGACCCGGTTAAAACGACGTCGCCGTCGCCATCGCTGGCGGCGTGGCCGGCCAGCTCGATGGCCTTCTCGGCGACGCGATATTCCGAAAGGTTCGAGCGGCGCGCCAATTCCTCGATCGCGGTCCGGTACTGGTCGCGCGAGAAGAAGTCGAGCGCGGCGAAATCGGTACGCTCGCGCAGCACGGTGTCGATGCGGCTGACGCCTTCGAACCACACGGTCCAATCGACGTCGTTGATGAGGCGCAGGCCACGAATGATGTTGCCCGTCGTCACATTGCCGCTGGACAACGTGTGATGTTCGGAAATGATGATTTCCTCGGCATCGGAGCCGGTCTTTTCGAGCTCGCCTTCCAGCCATTCCAGAGCCTTGCCGGCATTCTGCGAGCCATCGCGCAGGCGATAGA
>NZ_RZPI01000949.1:0-1555 GCF_003998715.1 Mesorhizobium sp. M7A.F.Ca.CA.002.15.2.1 | reverse complement strand
GTGCTGGAGCGCGAAGGCTTGCCGGTCGGCGCGGTGGAGAATCTGCAAGGCATCTCCTGGCAGCGCATCACAATCGACGGCGTCGCCAACCATGCCGGCACCACGCCGATGTCGATGCGCAACGATGCCGGCCACGCCGCCGCCCGGGTCATCACCTTCCTGCTCGACCGGACCAAAGCCTCGAACGCGCCGACCGTCGCCACCGTCGGCACGATCCGCTTCGAGCCGAATGCCATCAATGTCATCCCTTCGCGCGCGGTCTTCACCGTCGATCTGCGCGATCCCGACGAACAGCGCCTGCAGGCGGCGGAAGCGGCGCTTGCCGCCTATCTCGAGCAGCTTGCCGCCGCTGAGAACGTGACGGTTTCGGTCGAGCAACTGGCCCGCTTCGAACCGGTGATCTTCGACCTGCGCATCGTCGAACAAATCGAGGCCGCCGCGAAACGCCGTGGCCTCGGGGTCAGGCGCATGACATCAGGCGCCGGCCACGACGCGCAGATGCTGGCGTGTATCGCGCCTGCGGCGATGATCTTCGTGCCGAGCGTTGGCGGCATCAGTCACAGTCCTCGCGAACACACCGATGACGCCGAGCTTGTTGCCGGCGCCAACATCCTGCTTGATGTGGCCGCGCAACTGGCAAAGTAGGTCAGAAGGGGCAGAAGCAGAAGGGGCAGAAGAATGTCTGAACTCGATCGCGACGCGCTGAAGCAGGAGATGATTTTCTGGCGGCGCGATCTGCATGCACACCCGGAATTCGGCTTCGAGGAGAAGCGCACCGCCGCCTTCGTCGCCGCCAAACTGCGCGAATTTGGGTTGGACGATGTCACCGAAGGCGTCGGCGGCACCGGTGTCGTCGGCACGCTGAAGCGCGGCAGCGGCAACCGGGCGATTGCGCTGAGGGCCGACATGGATGCGCTGCGCATATCAGAACAATCGGACGCATCTTACCGGTCCGGCAATCCCGGCATCATGCATGCCTGCGGCCATGACGGCCACACCACCATGCTGCTCGGCGCGGCAAAGCTGCTGGCCGGTGAGGGCGGTTTCGACGGCACCGTGCGCTTCGTCTTCCAGCCGGCCGAGGAATGGGGCAGGGGCGCACTCGCCATGCTCGAAGATGGGCTGATGCAGCGCTTTCCCTTCGACGAGATCTTTGGCCTGCACAACATGCCCGGCCTGCCGATCGGGCATTTCGAGACCCGTGCCGGACCCATAATGTCGGCCGAGGACAACTTCGAGATCGTGCTCAAGGGGCTCGGCGGCCATGCCGCGCGGCCGCATGCGGGCAACGAGACGCTGGTCGCGGCCTGCGCGCTGGTCACCAATCTGCAGACCATCGTCTCGCGCCGACTGAGTCCGGCCGACATATCCGTGGTTTCGGTGACCGAGCTGATCACCGACGGCACCCGCAACGCTCTGCCCGGTCTTGCCCGCATCCTCGGCGATGCGCGCAGCTTCCGTCCCGAGGTCAGCGCCGAGATCGAGCGGCAGATGCGCATTCTCGCCGAGGGCATCGCTGCCGCCTATAATGTCACCGCCGAGGTCAAGTACAGCA
>NZ_RZPI01000948.1:0-1556 GCF_003998715.1 Mesorhizobium sp. M7A.F.Ca.CA.002.15.2.1 | reverse complement strand
GCGGGTCCTGCGGGATCAGCGCCGTGCATGCCCCGATCAGCGTGCGCCGTGCCTTGGGCGGCAACTTGCCGAGGTCTTCGCCCTCAAGCAACATATCGCCTTCGACGATGCGCACGCTCGACGGCAGCACACCAAGCACAGCCTTGCCGATCATCGTCTTGCCGGCGCCGCTTTCGCCGACCAACGCGCGGACCTCGCCGGGTTGGACGGAGAGCGACACCGAACGCAGCATGCGCTGGCCGTTGGGCAGCACGGCGCTCAGATTGGCGATGTCAAGGCAGACCGCGCTCATCGCAGCACCGGGTCGAAGCGCGTCTTCAACGCCTCGCCGAATTGGCTGAACGACAGCACGGTGAGGATGAGCGTGATCAGCGGGAACACCAGCACCCACCAGGCCTGATGGATCGACAGCCGGCCCTCGGCGATGATGCCGCCCCAGGTCGGGTCGTCGGTCGAGATCGACAGATTGACGAAGGACAGGATCGCCTCGACGATGACGGCGATGCCCATTTCCAGCGACAGCAGCGCCACGATTGACGGCACCACATTGGGCAGCACTTCGCGCAGCATGATGCCGATGCGGCCATAGCCGGCGATGCGGGCATTCTCGACATAATCCATGCGCGACTGGCCCATCGTCTCGGCACGGATCACCCGGCAGAAACGCGTCCAGTCGATGATGGCGATGGCCAGGATGACGGAACTCAAGCCTGTGCCGAGCACCGCAACCAAAAGGATGGCGAACAGCACCGGCGGAAATGCCATCCAGACATCGACGATGCGCGAGATGATGCGGTCGGCCCAGCCGCCGAAATAGCCGGCTATGAGCCCCAGCATCGAGCCGACCAGGCAGGCGGCGATGGCCGCGGCGAAAGCGACGATGAAGGCGATGCGGCCGCCGAAGATCAGCCGGGACAACAGATCGCGGCCGAGGCTGTCGGTGCCGAGCCAATAGCCGGGTTCGGCGCCGGCCATCCAGAACGGCGGCAACCGTTCCAGCATCAAATCCTGCGCCAGCGGATCCTGCGGCGCGACCAGCGGCGCGAAGATTGCCGCCAGAAGCGCCAGCAGCAGCCAACCGCCGGCAAGCCACAGACGCGGCGACACAGCTCGTCTTTGAGCGCGGCCCTCATCCATGGCGCAGCCTTGGATTGAGCAGCGCGTACATCATGTCGACGCTGAGGTTGATCAGCACGAACAGCAGCGCGAAGACCAGCACGATGCCCTGAATCAGCGGCAGGTCGCGGTTGATGACGGCGTCGATCGCCATGTTGCCGAGGCCTTCATAGGAAAACAGCCGTTCGACGATGACGGTGCCGCCGATGAGGAAGGTGAACTGCACGCCGACCAGCGTCAGCGTCGGCAGCGCGGCATTCTTCAGCGCTTCGCGCAGGATGACCTGTGTTTCCGAGAATCCCTTGACCCGCGCCAGCACGACGTAGTCGAGGTCGAGCACTTCCTTCAGCGACTGTTTCAGCAGCTGCGAGATGATCGCCGCCAGCGGCAGCGCCAGCGCCACGGCCGGCATCAGCATGTGTTTCAGCAGATCCCAGGTC
>NZ_RZPI01000947.1:0-1557 GCF_003998715.1 Mesorhizobium sp. M7A.F.Ca.CA.002.15.2.1 | reverse complement strand
GTAGGGGAGTAGGGGAGTAGGGGAGTAGGCAGGACACTCGAGGCAATTCACATACTGCCTTACTGCCCCGATTCCTTATCGCCCTACATCTTGTCGATCACCGACTGCACGCCCTCGGTCGGGGCGTCGACGGACGATCCGGCTACCATGATGGCGGCGACGATCGCTTCGGGGTCGTCGACGACCAGCGGCTTGACCCGCTGCGCGGTGTGGATGAAGCCTTCGGCGGCCATGTGATCGAGCAGCGCCAGCATCGGATCCCAAAATCCTTTGACATTGGCGAAGACGATCGGCTTGCGATGATGGCCAAGTTGTCCCCAGGTCATGATCTCGACGATCTCCTCGACCGTGCCGATGCCGCCCGGCAGTGCCACAAAGGCGTCGGATTTCTCGAACATCTTGTGCTTGCGCTCGTGCATGTTGTCGGTGATCAAGAGTTCATCGAGCCGGTCAAGCGCTGTTTCGCTCGCCTCCTTGTTGATCAGGAAGCGCGGAATGATGCCCGTCACCTTGCCGCCGGCCTTGAGCGCGCCTTCGGCGACAGCGCCCATGATGCCTTTGGTGCCGCCGCCATAGACCAGCCGCAATCCCGCTTTGGCAATTGAGCGCCCGAGCAGGTGTCCGGCCTTGATATAGATTTCATCGCGGCCCGGAGACGAGCCGCAATAGACGCAGACGGATCGAATCGTGTTCATGTCGATGATTGGTGATTGGGTCTGAAAGCGCGGTCAAGCCCCAAGGGTTAACGGCCTGGGCTTTTTCTTGTCGGTATTGCTAAAACAGGCTAGACCGGCGTTAGGTGGCTAAGGGGTAGGGAAATATGGCAATTAATCCACTGAAGGCGTTCCTGTTCGCGGCGGGTGGGACCGTTGCGGCCGCGGGAACCGCCTATGTAGCGGGCGCACTCGACCCGTATCTCAATCCCACGCCGCCGGCGCAAGTGGCGGCGCAGACGCCGCCCGCAGCGGCAAAATCGGCTGATCCCGGCACCGAAGCGCGGCTGCCCGCCGCTGAGGTCCCGGCGGCTCCCGCCGCAGTGCCCCAGGCAACGGCACCGGCCGCACCGGCCGCGGACGCGCCGGCTGCGGCCGGTCCGGTCGCACCGTCTTTCGACGTCGTGCGCGTTGAAAGCAATGGCTCGATTGTCGTCGCCGGCAATGCGGCGCCCAACGCCAAGGTCGAAATCCTCAATGGCTCGACGGTGCTTGGCTCGACGGTCGCTGGTCCCGATGGCGCCTTCGTTATCATTCTCGATGATCCGCTGAAGCCCGGCGATTATACGATCGCGCTGCGCGCGACCACCGGTGACGTCGTAACGCCCTCGGTGCAGACCGCCGTCGTTTCGGTTCCCAAGGATGCGGCCGGCCAGGTGCTGGCCATGGTCGAGGAGCCGGGCAAGCCGGCCGAATTGCTGACCGTTCCCGCACCCGAGACAAAGCCGGCTGCTCCGGCCGCCGCGCCGGCTGCTCCCACAGCCGAAGCCCCCGCAACCGCTCCGGCGCCAGCCGCCCCAGCGCCAGCCGTGGTCGACGCAACACCGGCTCCTGCAGCGCCGGC
>NZ_RZPI01000946.1:0-1559 GCF_003998715.1 Mesorhizobium sp. M7A.F.Ca.CA.002.15.2.1 | reverse complement strand
TTCCATGACTGTGTCGCTTTTTTAAGAAATATTTGACGCCATGCGTTGCGAGCGCGCCATCAGCCAATCCCGCCCCGCATGGGCGAACACTGCGGTGAGCACGACGGCGCCGCCGATCATGCTGGCGGCTGGTGCAATCTCGCCCAGGAACAGGAAGGCAAACAGGATCGCGAACGGCACTTCGGCCGAACCGAGAAGCCCGGATTCGGCCGGCGGGATGAGTCGTGCGCCCTCCGTCCACAGGATCGAGGACAGCGCGAAGGACGCGCCGAAAGTGGTGAGCAGAACGGCATCTCTCGGCGAAACCGCCAGCGGATCGGTGACGAACCAACCGAGCACGAACAACAGGAATGCCGACACCGCACCGGCCCACACCACGGGCGTGTCGCGGAAGGCGCGAACCATGATCATGTAAAGGCCGCTGCCGATGGTCATCAGCAGTGCCAGTCCGTCGCCGAACAGATTGCCGGTGCCGAAGCCGGACCAGACCATGATCGCCACGCCGCACAGCGACACTGCGGCGGCGACCATCGTCTGCAACCGGAAGGGTTCGCGCGTCAGAACCCAGGCCAGCAGCGCCGTGACGAAAGGTGCTGTGGCATAGATGACAGCGACATTGGCGACGAAGGTGAACTTGAACGCCGAGATGAAAGCGATGCTGGCCAGCGCGCCTTCCACCGCCAGCAGCCAGCCGCGCCAGCCAAGCCGCAGGGTCTCACGCCCACCGGAACGGTGACGCCGCCACAGCACATAGAAGCTGATCAGGATCGCGCCGACAAAGCCGCGCCAGCAGATGATGGTCAACGGGTCGGCGTGGATTGATTTCGTCAGCACGCCCGTCAGGGCGAAGACGGCGGCTGAGGACGACACCAGGATGATGCCGAGTGTCCGCTCCGCGGCGGTGTCGGTGGCGGCTGCAATCTCAGTCATGCCGCCAGCCTACGCCGCTTGGTCCTGACATCGTAGCGTCAGCAATCATGGCCATGCACATCATAGCCGTTTGCGGAAATGCTCGGTGCCGACGATCAGCAGGCCGGCGGCGACGATCAGCGCAGCGCCCAGGAAAACTTCGCGGCGCGGCACGTCGCCCCAGATCGCAAAGCCGAGTGCGAATGCCCACAATAGCGAGGTGTATTCCAGCGGCGCGAGAACCGAGGCCGGCGTGCGCTTCATGCCTTCGAAGAGAAGATACTGCGCCAGGCCGCCGAGTGCGCCGACGCTGGCAAGCAGCAGCAGCTGGGTCCAGTCGGGTGTCCGCCACCAAAGCAACGCCGGCACCGCCGAAAACAGCAGGAAATAGAAATTGTTGAGCAGGAGCTGGATCATCGAGCGCTCGGCAAGGGCGGTCCTGCGCAAGAGCACGATGGCGATGCCCCACAAGAAGGCGGCCGCCAGCACCAGCAGCACCGGCACGGACAGGCCGAGATGGGTCGGATCGCAAGCGATGAACACGCCGGCAAAGCCGATCAGCACCGCCAGCCAGCGCAGCATCGGCACTTTTTCGCCGAGCAGGAACACCGAAAGCACGGTGACGATGATCGGGGCCGCGTAATAAACGG
>NZ_RZPI01000945.1:0-1562 GCF_003998715.1 Mesorhizobium sp. M7A.F.Ca.CA.002.15.2.1 | reverse complement strand
GCCGAGGGCCGGACAGCAAAACGGGCAACGCATCATGCCGATCGACGTGACCGGCGCGCGTGTCCTGATCGTCGACGACAATGCCGTCAACAGGGCGATCCTGACCGAGCAGATGACATCATGGACGTTCGATTCCTGCGCGGCCGAAAGCGGCGCCGAAGGCCTCAAGGTGCTGATCGCCGCAGCCGCCTATGGCGTGCCGGTCGATTGCGTCGTGCTCGACTACCAGATGCCTGAAATGAGCGGCGCCGAAATGGCGCGGATCGTGCGCAACACCGCTGGCCTTGCCGGAACGCCGATCATCATGCTGACCTCGGTCGACCAGTCGCTCGCCAACACCAGCTATCGCGATCTCGGCATCGATGCCCAGTTGATCAAGCCGGCGCGCTCTTCGGTGCTGCTGGAAACGCTGGTCGCCACCATCCAGCGGCATCGCCACAACACTGGCGGCAGCGACGCGCAGCCGCTCGCGGCCGACGTCGCTGCGAGCAATGTGACGCGGCCGCAGCCCTCGGCACCGTCCGAACAGCGGGCGCTGCTGCAGCCGCCTTCGATTCGCCCCCGGCCACCGGTGGCGGCTGGTGGCGACAGGCTGGACATACTGGTGGCCGAGGACAATGAGGTAAACCAGATGGTGTTCACCCAGATTCTCGGCGAGACCGGTTATGGTTTCGAGATCGTCGGCAATGGCCGCAAGGCGCTCGATGCCTTCGGCCGGCTCAACCCGTGCATGATCCTGATGGATGTCTCCATGCCGGAGATGAACGGTCTCGAAGCGACCGCCGCCATTCGCCGGCTGGAGGAAGAAACCGGCACGCATGTGCCGATCGTCGGCGTCACCGCGCATGCGCTGAAGGGCGACCGCGAGCGCTGCCTGGAGGCAGGCATGGACGACTATCTGCCCAAGCCGATCAGTCCCCGGGCGCTGCTCGAGAAGGTCGAGCGCTGGGTCGGCGCCAGCCGGCAGGCTCAGCGCAACGCCGGGTAGGGCCGGTCCTGCCTGTCCGAGTGCCGGGAATACGGCGAAGATTCGCGCCCTGCCAGCGGCCAAGACTATGGTGCGATCGCACCATATCAAAGGTTGTATCCAGCCGAGACAATGGCGGCGTTCGATTCCTCCCTTTCCAGTTACGGGCGGGAGCAGCGACCGCCGGCATGAGACAGCGTCAACCTACCCCAACGGACCTGTTTTCGGCGATGGCCCGGCCATGACACCGTCTGGCTGAGAGCAACGCGCTCCCGTCCGGCTTTTTTTCGTAAAGGCCGGCTAACCCCAAATCGCTGGCCAATCTCGGCCCCAAGCGGAGCAAGTCTCTGATTCCGGGGACAAAGCCGGGCTGCGTGTTCAGTGCCGGCCAGGCGGCGTTTTGCTCATCGCGATGACGCGTTACCGGGGTGACATCAAACTGTCATGCGACTGTTATAATCGAAGGCTATTGGCCTCAGCGGGCGCCGACTGACGAGCGCCGAGAGACCATCTTCCGAACAGGAGCAGGCCACATGAAGAAATTCCTCTATACGGCGTCGGCCGCTGCGCTTGCGCTCGCCGCGTCGTCCGGCTT
>NZ_RZPI01000944.1:0-1572 GCF_003998715.1 Mesorhizobium sp. M7A.F.Ca.CA.002.15.2.1 | reverse complement strand
CGTTCGGCATCTCGACGACACCGATCCGCGAGGCGCTGCAGAGGCTTGTCGCCGAGCGGCTGCTCGAGATGCAGAACAACCGCTCGGTCATCGTGCCGTTGCTGTCCGCGCCTGCCTTCGAGGAGCTGACGCGCATCCGCATCGCCGTCGAGGGACTGGCGGGCGAGATGGCGGCGACCAGGATGAGCGAAAGCGGGCTGGCTGACATCCAGGCGACGCTCGCCGGCATGCAGCGTGCCATTGAGGCCGGCGACGCCAGGGCCTATCTCTCATTGAACGAGGCGTTCCACTTCGCCATCTACCAGCATGCTGGCGCGCCGATCCTTTTGAACATGATCCGCGACCTCTGGGGGCGGGTCGGGCCTTATCTCAAGCTGCTGATGCAGGCCGATCGCTACATCCCGCAGTCCAACGACGCGCATCGCAAGATCGTCGCCGCACTGGAGCAGCGCAGCGGTCCCACTGTGCGGATTTTCATAGAAGAGGACATCGCCGTGGCGGCCGCTGTGCTGTCTGCAAACCTTGACGCTGCCAGGGAGCCGTCGGCCTAGCTCGTCCCGTCCAGCCGGTCGCGCAGCATGCTCCAGCCGAGCAGCATGTTGGGCGCGTGCCGCAGCACGGCGTGGAACGGTATTGGCGCCGGCGGCGCGAAGGGCAGCGGCAGGTCGCGGGCGTCGGTGCCGGCGGCCCAGTCGGCCAGAACCTTGCCCATCGCCGTCGTCATGGCGATGCCGCGCCCGTTGCAGGCGCGACCGGCGATCAGTCCCGGACCGAGGTCGATCAGGTGCGGCAGGAAATCCGGTTCGACCGCTGCCATTCCCGACCAGCTGTAGGCAAGCGGCGGCAGGTCGGGCAGACCGAGATGCCGGCCGAGCCTTCGCCAGATCGTCTGCGGTACGCGCGTATCCGCACCGGCGCCAAGGATATGCATGCCGCCGCTGATCAGCCGGTTTTCGGCGTCGAAGCGGAAGGTGAACAGATTGCGTCTGGTGTCACCGACACCTTGCCCGCCGGGAAGCAATCGGTTGCGCACTTCACGAGGTAGCGGCGCTGTCGCGATCTGGAAGACTTTCAGCGGGAAGTAGGTTCGCTGCAACGACGGATTGAGGGACCAGCCATAGGCGTTGGTGGCGATCAGCACCTTGCCCGCGCGTACCGAGCCAGAGGGCATTTTCAGCATCCAGCCATCGGCTATGCGATCAACCGAGGTGACGCGCGTCTGCTCGAAGATCTTTGCGCCGGCCTTCTCCGCCGCATCGGCCAATCCGCGCGCATAGGCGACCGGATTGAGCACGCCGCCGGAACGGTCCATCCAGCCGCCGACATAGCCTGGCACGCCTGTCAGGGCTTCGACTTCCTGCCGATCCAATGTGACTGCCGGCCGGCCACGCTGTGCCCACTGCCCGGCACGTGACTTGACTTTTTCAAAGGCGGCAGGCGAATGCGCCGGCTGGATCCATCCGTTCTGCACGGCGTCGCAGTCGATGCCGTGCTGCCGGATCAGGCGGAAAACCAGGTCGGCGCTGCCGGCGGCGAAATCGATCAGCCTTTCGCCACGCGATGGTCCGAGAT
>NZ_RZPI01000943.1:0-1582 GCF_003998715.1 Mesorhizobium sp. M7A.F.Ca.CA.002.15.2.1 | reverse complement strand
CATCAATTACTCCCGATGCCGGCAAGACATCGGCCTCGCGCCAGACCTTCGTCACCGGCAAGGCGGCCGAGAAGGCCGGCCGCGCCTTGCGTGAAAAGATACTTCGTTTCGCCAATGTTTCGGAAAAAGCCGCTCTCCAACTCGACGGCCCGGCGATCGTCATCCGCGAGGGAGAAGCCACGCGCCGCATCGACCTCACGACGTTGGATCTGGATGCCGAGGGCTTCGTCTTCCGCGCCGAGGAGACCTACGACCCGCCGACGCTGCCCCTCGATGCCAAGGGCCAGGGCAAACCCTACGCCGTTTACGGCTATGGCGCGCAGATCGCCGAACTGGAGGTCGATCTCAAGCTCGGCACGGTGAAGCTGATCAAGATCACCGCCGCGCATGATGTGGGCAAGGCGATCAACCCGCTGCTGGCCGAAGGCCAGATCGAGGGCGGTATCGCGCAAGGCATCGGCATGGCGCTGATGGAAGAGTACATCCCCGGCCGCACCGAGAACCTGCACGACTATCTCATCCCGACCATTGGCGACGTGCCGCCGATCGAGACCATCCTGATAGAAGTTCCGGATCCGGAAGGACCCTTTGGCGCCAAGGGTTTGGGCGAGCATGTGCTGATCCCGACTGCGCCGGCAATCCTCAACGCCATCCGCCACGCCACCGGCGTTCTGATCACCAAGGTTCCGGCGACGCCGACGCGTATCCGCGCTGGCATCCGCGAAAAAGATGGCATCCGCGAAAAGGAGGCACGCCGATGAGCGAGCTTGCCGAACGCTTCGAAACCCATGATCCCGGTGAGAAGCTGGTGGCGGAGAAGATCCGCTGCGATGCCTGTCCGGTGATGTGCTACATCGCTGATGGTCGCACCGGCGCCTGCGACCGCTACGGCAATGTCGGCGGCAGGATCGTGCGGATGGACCCGCTGACCATCCTCGACCATGCGGCCGAGGCCGGCGCGGCAATCGTGCCGTTCGTCGCCGAGGGCGAACAATGGGACGGCGAACTGGTCAACACCGGCCGCCGCTTCGTCACCGCAATCGGCGCCGGCACCACCTATCCCGACTACAAGCCGGCGCCGTTCATCGTCAGCCAGGAAGTCGAAGGCGTCGATCTCGTCACCGTCGTCACGGAAGGCATTTTTTCGTACTGCGGCGTCAAGGTGAAGATCGACACCGACCGGCATATCGGACCCGAGACGGCTATTGTGCGATCGCAAGGCGAGGCAATCGGCCATGTCACGACGGGCGAGTATGGCTCGCAGATGCTGTCGCTGGGCGGCGTGCATCATCTGACCGGCGGCTCGAAGGCCGAAGGACGCGCCACCTGCGACGCGCTGCTCAATCTGTGCAACCGCAAGCCGGTGGAACTCGCCATCGACGGCGGCGCCACCATAACAGTCGAAGCCGGCAAAGCGCCTGTCATCGACGGCAAGCAGGAACATCGCATGCGGGTCGGCTGCGGCTCGGCGACCATCGGCATGTTCGCCACGCAATGGCGCGGCCTTGTCGACGAGGTGGTGGTGGTCGACGACCACATCACCGGCGTCGTTTCCGAGCATCAGGCCGGCAAGGTGCTGGGC
>NZ_RZPI01000942.1:0-1592 GCF_003998715.1 Mesorhizobium sp. M7A.F.Ca.CA.002.15.2.1 | reverse complement strand
GTGCTCAACCGCACGCAAGGCGAGGATGCCTCTGCCGATTTGCGGGCTTCGGAAGTGCGCTTCACCCGCTTCTTCAACTCGACACCGATGGCAATCGCCGGCGTCGACCACAACGGACGCATCCTGCGCACCAATGCGCCGTTTTTGTCGTTGTTTTCGTCTGTCGTCGATCGCGACGCCGTCGACCGTCGCGTGCGGCTCGACACGGTAATCCACGAACGCGACCGGCCGGCCTTCGCGGCTGCCTTCGAGAAAGCGCAGCAGCGGCAGGCCGACATCGAGCCGATCGACACGCTTCTGCCCGGCAACGACGAACGGCACATCCGCTTCTACGTCAACGCCGTCGCTGACGGCACCGGCGGCGAGGGCGCCGAGGAGTCGGCCATCGTCTACGCCGTCGAGACAACGGAGCAGAAGGCGCTGGAAGGGCAGATGGCGCAAAGCCAGAAGATGCAGGCAGTCGGCCAGCTTGCCGGCGGCATCGCGCATGATTTCAACAATGTGCTGACCGCCATCATCATGGCGTCCGACCTTTTGTTGACCAATCACCGCCCGTCGGACCCGTCCTTCCCAGACATCATGAACATCAAGCAGAATGCCAACCGGGCGGCTTCGCTGGTGCGGCAGCTTCTGGCCTTCTCGCGCAAGCAGACATTGCGGCCGGAAGTGCTCAACCTGACCGACGTGCTCGCCGATCTCAGGATGCTGCTGGCCCGCCTTGTCGGCAACGACATCAAGCTGAAGGTCGACCATGGCCGCGACCTGTGGCCGGTCAAGGTCGATATCGGGCAGTTCGAACAGGTGGTGGTGAACCTTGCGGTCAACGCGCGCGATGCTATGCCGGCGGGCGGCGATCTGACCGTGCGCACCCGCAATGTGACCGCCGAGGAGTGCAAGGCCTTTTCCTACCGCGAACTCGCCCCGGCGGACTATGTCGTGGTCGAAGTCGAGGACACCGGCAGCGGCATCGCGCCCGACGTGCTGAAGAAGATTTTCGAACCCTTCTTCACCACCAAGGAAGTCGGCAAAGGCACCGGCCTTGGCCTGTCGATGGTCTACGGCATCATCAAGCAGACCGGCGGCTTCATCTTCTGCGATTCCGAAGTCGGCAAAGGCTCGACTTTCCGCATTTTCCTGCCGCGTCACATCGCCGAAGCGAAAAAGGCAGGCGAGCCCGGCGATGCGCCGGCGGCGCCGGCAAAGGTCGCCGATCCGGCCAAGGATCTGTCGGGCTCGGCCACGGTGCTGCTCGTCGAGGACGAGGATGCCGTGCGCATGGGCGGCATGCGGGCGCTGACCTCGCGCGGCTACACCGTGCACGAGGCGTCGTCGGGCGTCGAGGCGCTGGAAGTGTTCGAGGCGCTGGGCGGCAAGGTCGATATCGTCGTTTCCGACGTGGTGATGCCGGAAATGGACGGGCCGACGCTGCTCGGCGAATTGCGCAAGCGCCAGCCCGACATCAAGTTCGTCTTCGTGTCCGGCTATGCCGAGGACGCATTCGCCAGAAACCTGCCGGCAGATGCGCATTTCGGCTTCCTGCCGAAGCCGTTTTCGCTCAAGCAACTGGCCACGATCGTCAAGGACGTGCTGGA
>NZ_RZPI01000941.1:0-1592 GCF_003998715.1 Mesorhizobium sp. M7A.F.Ca.CA.002.15.2.1 | reverse complement strand
TCATTATTTTGGTGCCAAGGACGAGCTGCTCTTGGCGACGATGCGGCACATACTGGCGGAGCTTACAGCCGATACGTTGCGCGCCCTTGGCTCGGCCAATAGCGCGCGCGAAAGGGTCTCGGCGGTGGTCGCTGTCAATTTCTCCGACATCCAGTTCCAGCCGGAAACCATCGCCGCCTGGCTCGCCTTCTATGTCGAGGCGCAGAAATCATCGGCCTGGCGCCGGCTGCTCAAGGTCTACGCGCGGCGGCTGCACTCGAACCTGATGAGCGGGCTGACCGGGATCTTGCCCAGAGCCGAAGCCGACCGCGCCGCCGAAGCGACCGCGGCGATGATCGACGGGCTCTACATCAGGCGGGCGCTGAAAGACGGCGTGCCCGATGCCGCGACCGCGATCGCGCTGGTCGAGGACTATCTCGAAACCAAACTTGGCGAGCGGCGCAAACAGTGACAATGAAGCGAACCAATTTCCTGATCGTCATGGTCGACCAGCTCAACGGAACCCTGTTTCCGGACGGACCGGCGGAGTTTCTGCATACACCGCATCTGAAAGCGTTGGCCGCGCGTTCGGCGCGCTTTGCCAACAACTACACGGCCTCGCCGCTCTGCGCGCCGGGCCGTGCCTCGTTCATGAGCGGGCAATTGCCGTCGCGCACCGGCGTCTATGACAATGCCGCCGAATTCGCCTCATCGATCCCGACCTTTGCCCATCATTTGCGCGCCGCCGGCTACTACACCTGCCTGTCGGGCAAGATGCATTTCGTTGGGCCGGACCAGTTGCATGGTTTCGAGGAGCGGCTGACGACCGACATTTATCCAGCCGATTTCGGCTGGACGCCGGATTACCGCAAGCCCGGCGAGCGTATCGACTGGTGGTATCACAATCTGGGCTCGGTGACCGGTGCAGGCGTCGCCGAGATCACCAACCAGATGGAGTATGACGACGAGGTCGTGTTCCTGGCCACGCAGAAGCTCTATCAGCTTTCGCGCGAACAGGACGATGCGAACCATCGGCCTTGGTGCCTCACTGTCTCGCTGTCGCATCCGCACGATCCCTATGTCGCGCGCAAGCAGTATTGGGATCTCTATGAGCATTGCCGGGCGCTGGACCCGGAAACCGGGTTCATCGCGTATGACCAGCAGGATACGCATTCCCGGCGGCTGTACCACGCCAGCGACTATCCCTCTTTCGAGATCACACCGGAGCAGGTGCGTCGTTCGCGGCAGGGCTATTTCGCCAACATCTCCTATGTCGACGACAAGCTGGGCGAGATCCTGGACGTTCTCGAGCGTACACGCATGGCGGACGACACAATCATCCTGTTCTGCTCGGATCACGGCGACATGCTCGGCGAGCGCGGCCTGTGGTTCAAGATGAGCTTCTTCGAGGGTTCGGCGCGGGTGCCGCTGATGATTGCCGGCAAGGGCGTTCGCGCCGGGCTGATCGAGACGCCGGTCTCCAATCTCGACGTGGCGCCGACGCTTTGCGATCTCGCCGGCATCGACATCGCTGCGATCGCGCCGTGGACCGACGGCCAGTCGCTGCTGCCGCTCACCGAGGGCATCGAGCGCACCGCGCCGGTGTTGATGGA
>NZ_RZPI01000940.1:0-1593 GCF_003998715.1 Mesorhizobium sp. M7A.F.Ca.CA.002.15.2.1 | reverse complement strand
GGGCCGAGCAGATCGAGCAGGAAGCCGAAAACGAAGGACGTCTTGTCGCCAAGGGTGACGGCGGCAAATCGCCGAAGCCGTCGAAGAAGATACCCGAGCGCTCAAGCTCGCCGGGGCGCAGTTCGCGCGGCACCTCGATGGGTGGCGCGGCGTCAGCCAGGGAGCGCACGGCAGCCGGCCTCAATCCGGTCGCCGGCCTCGACATCTCGCTGGAGGACGCCGAGACCATGGCCTCGGGCAGCGTCACCGCGACGGTGGCGGCACTGTCGGCGCTGATCGAATCCGGCAATCCGCTGCACAAGGACGGCGTGCTGTGGACGCCGCACCGCCCTGCCCGCCCCGAAAAATCCGAAGGCGGCATCGCCATCAAGATGGTGTCGGAGTTCGAGCCGGCCGGCGACCAGCCGACCGCGATCAAGGATCTGGTCGAAGGCGTCGATAACCACGACCGCACCCAGGTGCTGCTCGGCGTCACCGGCTCAGGAAAAACCTTCACCATGGCCAAGGTGATCGAGGAGACGCAGCGCCCTGCCTTGATCCTGGCGCCGAACAAGACGCTTGCCGCGCAGCTCTATTCCGAGTTCAAGAAATTCTTCCCGGAAAACGCCGTTGAGTATTTCGTCTCCTACTACGATTATTACCAGCCGGAAGCCTACGTCCCGCGCACCGACACTTTCATCGAGAAGGAATCCTCGATCAACGAGCAGATCGACCGCATGCGCCACTCGGCGACGCGTTCGCTGCTTGAGCGCGACGACGTCATCATCGTCGCCTCGGTGTCCTGCATCTACGGTATCGGCTCGGTCGAAACCTATACGGCGATGACCTTCCAGATGCAGATCGGCGACCGGCTCGACCAGCGCGCGCTGCTCGCCGATCTCGTCGCCCAGCAGTACAAGCGGCAGGACATCAACTTTGTCCGCGGCTCGTTCCGCGTGCGCGGCGACACCATCGAAATCTTCCCGGCCCACCTGGAAGACCGCGCCTGGCGCATCTCGATGTTCGGCGACGAGATCGAGCAGATCACCGAATTCGACCCGCTGACCGGCCAGAAGACCGGCGAGCTGAAAAGCGTCAAGATCTACGCCAATTCGCACTATGTGACGCCGCGCCCGACGCTGAACCAGGCGATCAAGTCGATCAAGGAAGAGCTCAAGCACCGGCTGGTCGAACTCGAACGCGCCGGCCGCCTGCTTGAGGCACAGCGGCTGGAACAGCGCTGCCGCTTCGACCTCGAAATGCTGGAAGCCACCGGCTCGTGCGCCGGCATCGAGAACTATTCGCGCTATCTCACCGGCCGCCAGCCGGGCGATCCGCCGCCGACGCTGTTTGAGTACATCCCCGACAACGCACTGGTCTTCATCGACGAAAGCCATGTCACCGTGCCGCAGATCGGCGGCATGTATCGCGGCGACTTTCGCCGCAAGGCGACGCTGGCCGAATACGGCTTCCGTCTGCCGTCCTGCATGGACAACCGGCCGCTGCGCTTCGAGGAGTGGGATGCCATGCGTCCGCTTTCGGTCGCGGTCTCGGCGACCCCTGGCGCCTGGGAGATGGAACAGGCCGGCGGCGTCTTCGCCGAGCAGGTCATCC
>NZ_RZPI01000093.1:0-11694 GCF_003998715.1 Mesorhizobium sp. M7A.F.Ca.CA.002.15.2.1 | reverse complement strand
AGCTAGGCCGGATCATCGTCCAGCGTGAGGATTCGCCCATGGACAAGAGCCCCGACGCCTTTCGTACCATCAGCGAGGTCGCCGAAGATCTCGATTTGCCGCAGCATGTGCTGCGCTTCTGGGAAACGCGTTTCAACCAGATCAAGCCGATGAAGCGCGGCGGCGGCCGTCGTTACTACCGGCCGCAGGATGTCGAGCTGATCAAGGGCATCCGTCACATGCTCTACGACCAGGGCTACACCATCAAGGGCGTGCAGAAGCTGTTGCGCGAGAACGGCAACCATTTCCTGGTTGCCATCGGCAATGGCGACATGGCCGCCGTCGAGGCGATCTCGCAGCGAAGGCAGGCTGACCAGGTGCCGCTGACGCCGGCGGCCCAGCCGCGCAGCATGGACGACGAACTGGTCGGCCAGCCGCGCGTCAAACCCAGCCGTCGCTTTTTCGGCCTGGGCAAGAGCGACGAGGACGGTCCGGTGCAGCCGGATGCATCGAAACTCTCGCGCGACAACAGGGCCTTGCTGCAGGAGGCGTTGTTCGACCTCCTGGAATGCAAGCGCCTGCTTGATCAGGTGCGCTGACCGCAGCCCGACGCGATAGTTCGAAACCGGAACCCGTCTTCCGGTGAGGCGTTACGTTTCCTTCTGCAAGTGAAGGAAACACATCATGGCATCATTTTCGACCCTCTCGGACATCGATCTCGACAGGCAGGTCGCGGCTCTCACCAAAGAACTGGCCAGCTTGAAGAGGGCTGTGGCAAGGCGAGGCGGCGCCTACTACGAGGACGGTCGCGATGCAGCCTTCGACACCTATTCCGATCTTGCGGGGCGTCTGCGCGACGCCATGCCGGCACTGCGTAAACAGGGCAGGGTGATCGAGAGGTCGGCCCGCGACCATCCGGCGGCTGCCGCTGCTGTCGGCCTTGTGGTGCTCGGTCTTGTCGCCAGTCTGCTGTTCAGCCGGCGCTGAGGCGGTGCTTCTGATGGTTGAGGTAGCTGGCGCCGTCATTCGACGAACTTGGTGCGCCCAAATCGTGTCGAGCTAACGCGCCGCAATGCCAAGGGAAGACCGGCCTTGGACAGGAAGCCAAGGCCGGTCTTCTCGGTGGCAGTTTGCGGTGCTTAGGCCTTGTTTCCGATCACATGGTGGTGGTGGCGGTGATGATGGTGATGGCGGACATGGTGGCGATGATGATGGTGGTGACGATGGTGCTTTGCCATCGGCGCCGCATCCGCACTCGTCGCACCGATGACGGGCACCGTGAAAGCCAATGCAACTGCAAGCCCGAGGGCCGAGAGGAGGGACTTCTTCATGGATCGTTTCCTTTTGTTTCGCGGGCGCATATGGATCGGGGCGATAGCCCGGCCGCCGCGAATGGAATTACGCGCCTGAATTTTTTCGTCAGTATTTCCCGATTGTAGAATTTTGTTTCTGGACTGTTTCTGCCCAATCCAGCCTCCCGCCACCATGCACGGCAAGATCGAGAGGCGGCCATTGGCCGCCTGTCCGACTACATCGGCGGCACGACGCCGTTGGTCCCGACCACGACGCGGCTGGCGCTCAGCGCGCCGTCACTACCCCGCTCTGCGGTGACAAAGACCGTCGCACCCGGCTTGAGGTCGCTCGGCGTCGCCGGCGCGAAGGTGACGACAGGGGTGGTGTCGGGAATCGAAATCTTCTTGGTCTGGCCATTGTCATAGGTCAGCGTGACGGATCGCCCGCTTATATCGGTAACGTCGGCGACGGTGCCGTTGGTCATCCGGCTGTTTGGCTGCAGGTCCCAGGGGCGGTCACCCTCGCCGGTGCCTTTCAGCGCGGCCGGGAAGACCACCACCTCCAGGGCGCCGCTGCCGCCATCCGCTTTCGATACGGAGGCAATGCCGAGGAAATCGCCCTGCTTGATGTCCGTTGCCGAGGCGTTGGCGACGCCCGAGATCTTCCAGCCGGCCTTGAGCTTGATCGCGTCGGTATCGCCCTGGCGGGTTTTCACGGTGAGCAGCGTGGGCTTAAAACTGACCACCGTGCCGCGCACACGAAGCGCGCCTGCGGCTTGGGCGGCGCCCGCGCCGGCGACGGAAAGGCTGGAAATCGTGCCGAGCACGACCATGACTGTCTTCAAGTTCATTGCAAAAAATCCTTCCGGGAAAGAACTGGCTGGAACCGGATGGTTTCGCGCCAGCGACCCGGAGATAACGAATGGGCGCGGCGAAACTGCCGGCAAAAGGCCAATCAGGCCTTCAAAACAACTTGATCGCGACGTGTGCGCCAGAGGCCGCGCCAGGCACCCGGTTCACGATCCCGTGACGGCCATTTTGGCCCTTGGCAAATCACCAGTGAGAGGGCATCTTCCCGACCGTCTCAGGCAACACTCCTCATTTGATCAAACTCTTTCAGTCATGGAGTTGCCAATGCCCCATAATGCGAAAAGCGAACCCCACTCCGAACCGGCAACCAACGGGAGCGGGCCAGATTACAACACCCTCAGAGCGATGCGGGAGACCCGCGGTTACAGCGTGGAAGAGCTTTCCCTGACATGCGGCCTGGCGGTGGACGAGATTGAGGATATCGAAAGCGGCAGAGTGACCGATCCGTCGAAGCTGCGTCGTATTGTGTCCGCGCTTCACCTTCCCCAGGAGGCTCTGATCACCCCGGCTGCGCCGACGCCGGCGCAAGGTCGATCGCTGGCGTAGACCCCGCACCAGGCATTCCAGAGAACCCGCCAAGGCCCTCTTGGCGGGTTTCTTTGTACCTGCCGCAGCGTCTGCTTCAGCCTGGCGCTTGCCGATTTGTATGCCGCGCGTGCTTATATGCGCGGCGGCCCCGGCTGCTGGACAGCAATCCGCCGTCCTTCAAGTTTTTGAACCATGGGTTTTTCGATATGAGCCTGGACTCCGTTCGTGCGTTCTTTGCCACCCACGCGCCCGACATCGATGTCATCGTCACGGAGGCGAGCTCGGCGACGGTGACCCTGGCGGCCGAGGCGCATGGCGTGCTGCCGGCGCAGATCGCCAAGACGATCTGCCTGCGCGTCGGCGACCGCACCATGCTGGTGGTGACCAGCGGCATCGCCAGGCTGGACAACCGCAAGTTCAAGGACCAGTTCGGCGGCAAGCCGCGCATGCTCGACGCGGCGGAAGTTGTCGAAGCGACGAGCCACCCGGTCGGCGGCGTCTGCCCGTTCGGCCTGCCGGCGCCGCTGCCGGTCTATTGCGACGTATCGCTGCGCGAATTTGACGAGGTCGTGCCCGCGGCAGGCGCCACCAATGCGGCGGTGCGGATCAGCCCGCAGAGGATGGTTGAGCTGATTGGGGCTGAGTGGATCGATGTGTGCCAGGGGTAGCCCAAGCCAGAGTTCAAGCGGCAGAGCACATGGTTGCCCCGATCCGAGATTTGGCCGGGCTGACCGAAGCATCTGGAGAGGCGGACTTCGGGGGCAAGTCCTGCTTTCAAATTTGGTCGGAGTGGCCGGATTCGAACCGACGACCCCTTGACCCCCAGTCAAGTGCGCTACCGGGCTGCGCTACACTCCGGACCGCGGAAAGCCCTATATTCTCAAGGGTTCAGAAGCAAGAGGCGAATTCGCTGAAATTGGTGAAATGGGAACAGATGGTGTCCCGGTGTGCCTTTGGTGACCGAAAGTCACACCGACAAATCATACCGCAAGTGCTGCTTAGGTTCCGGTCACCGAGGGCGGACACACTACGTGCTTTGTCTTGCCCTGGAAGGGCATAGCCTGCACCGCTCTAGGCTGCAATTGCCCAAAGAAGTTCAAGACTTCGTTCAATCGCCAGAATGTTCGAAGGAATATGTAGGCTACGAGGAAAGGGGAGCGCTGACGAGCTCCCCTGACGCTAGATCTGATCCGCGAAAATGATGTCGATGCACTACTGACCCATTCCAAACTTGTAGGTTAGCCGGGCCATCACGGCATCGACCTTTGCCTCTGTGCGATAGGTCTCGGGATTGTCGCCGAGAGTGCCATCATCGAACACGTTGTCGCCCGTGCTCGTCTTATGGCCGAGGTCAACGTGGGTGTAGTCCACGCCAAGCGAGAGGTTGTTCGTAAGGGCATAGTCGATGCCAGCGCCGAGCGCATAGCCGTTCTGCCACTCATTCTTTTCGTAGGTCACCAGGGCGTCGTTGTCTCGGGCGCGGAAATCCACCTTGCCGCCGGCATAACCAGCCTTGGCATAGATCAGCACGCGATCGAAGGCGTAGCCGACGCGGCCGACGACCGTGGCATAATTCGAGATTTTGGCGGTCTCGGTGTCGCTGTCCGGGAAATAGGGGCTGGTGATGGTCTTGCGGATGCCCGTTGCCGTCCAGGTCGCTTCGCCGCCCAGAATGAACTGTCCCCACTGCCATTGCGCGCCTGCATGGATACCGCCGGCTACGCCGGCTTTGTTGAAGTCAAATCCTTCTGTTCCCGCCGGAACGAGGTCGGTGAAGAACCCACCGTTTGGCTCGGTCATATCCGTTGCCGTGATGTCACCATTGGCAACGCCGAGATGGCCGCCGACATAGAGGCCGCTCCAGTCATAGGCCGACCCCGCAACCGGGGCCAACATGTCTGCTGCTGACGCGGTGCTTGCCGACAGGGCGGCAACCGCGAGAACTGCTAAGAATCTATTCACGTATTTCTCCCAACCCAAGTAATTCCCTCGGGAACAACAATAGCCGGGAGCGAAATGAAATTATGTGATGTTTTTGCCACAACCGCATATTTTTGCCATGGACCAACCGTCCGTCGAGCACTCGATCTACACTGGCCTGACGCTTCAAAACGCAAATGAAGCCGAGTAAAGCGCATGTAGAGCGCCTAGTCAGGAAATCCATCAGAAACTTCGTATTCGGGAAGCTCTCGAAGCTGTCTTCGTCGTGATGTAGAGCGGGCCGGATCTCCACCGAAGGCCAACGTGAAGCCCTCTCACTCCCGCGACTTTTATGCCGGTGCCGGCGAGCCCTGTAAGGCAGGCCGCAACAGCAGTTGATGCCTATATTCCAGCGCGATGGCGCCCCAGATCAGGCCGAGCAGCAGGTAGACATGGCGCCAGTGGTCGATGTCGATGAAGGTGCCGAGCCCGATATTGCCGATGAAGGCGACATAGGCGCACAGGAGATAGGGCTGCCACGGCCGGTCGCGCAGCAGGATGCGGAAGCCGGCTGCTATCGTCCACAAGACGAGCGCGAGGAACGACACGAAGCCGAGCCAGCCATAATCCATCAGCATCTTCAGCCAGATGTCGTGGGTGTCTTCACCGAAGATCGTGCCGAAGACCAGCGGGCCGATGCCGAACGGATGCTCCATCGCCATCTGGAAGCCGATGCCGTAGCGGGCGAAGCGGCCGAGGCGGGCGGTGTCGTAGCTCTGTTCGAGATGGGCACGGTTGGAGAACATCTCCGACACGCCGGGCAGCTGCAGGATGACGATCATGGCGACGACCAGCAGCGCCAGTGCTGCAATCGTCATCACCACCACGCGCAGCCGGAACATGCCGCTGGCGCTCTGCAGGAACAGGCAGCCGGTGAGCAGGACGGCCGAAACGGCGAACATGCCCCAGGCGCCGCGCGAAAAGGAGAAGAAGATGCCGGCGGTGATGATCAGCAGTGGCACCGCCAGCAGCGGCATGCGCGTCACCGGTCCGGTCAGGAGCAAATAGAGCAGATAGATGCCGGGCAGCACCAGGAACGGTCCAAACACGTTCGGATCCTGGAAGGCGCCGGCGGCACGGTCGTATTTGGTGAACATCTCGGCGCCCGGAAAGGCATGGAAGTAGCCTGCAATGCCAAGCAGCGAGGTGGCCACGGCCGAAACCACATAGGCAATGAAGATCAATCGGTAGAGGCTCGGCTGTACGGCTGTGATCGATGCGAAGAACACCGCGCTGAAGGCGAGAAACAGCGACACGGCGAGATAGAGCGGCGTGTTGGCGAGGTCCGCCATCTGCGTCATGGAGATCATGCCGCCGATGTTCATCGTCACCAGCAGCACCAGCAGCGGCGTTGCCGCGCGGGAAATCCGCAAGCCGAAAAGCGCCCAGATGGCAATCAGCCCCGCCATGTAGAGCTCATAGGGCGCCGGCTCGCTGATGACGAAGCCGGACAGCAGAATGCCGATGAAGACCGCGCCCGAGGAAATCAGCGCGACCAGCTTGGCGTTGACCACGACCTGCGGCAGATCATGGCTGATCGCGCTCAATAGGCGTTTTCCGTATTGAGCAGCCGGAGCGGCGTCAGGAACAGGATCCGCAAATCGAACAGCAGCGACCAGTTCTCGATGTAGTAGAGATCATACTCCGTGCGCATGCGGATCTTCTCGTTGGTGTCCATCTCGCCGCGCCAGCCATTGATCTGCGCCCAGCCGGTGACGCCGGGCTTGACCTTGTGGCGGGCGAAATAGCCGTCGACGACCTCGTTGTAGAGCAGGTTATGCGACTGCGCGGCGATGGCGTGCGGACGCGGGCCGACCAGCGATAGCGAACCCAGAAGCGAATTGAAGAACTGCGGCAGCTCGTCGATCGAGGTCTTGCGGATGAAGCGGCCGACGCGGGTGACGCGAGGATCGTTCTTGGTCACCGTCTGCTTGGCGGTCGGGTCGGCCTTGTCGGTATACATCGAACGGAACTTATAGACCTCGATGATCTCGTTGTTGAAACCGTGCCGCTTCTGATGGAACAGCACCGGACCCTTGCTGTCGAGCTTGATGGCGATGGCGGTCGCCAGCATGACCGGCGAGAACACGACGATGCCGATCAGGCTGAAGACGATATCGAAGGCGCGTTTGGCCACCGAATCCCAGTCGTTGATCGGCTTGTCAAAGATATCCAGCATCGGCACCGCGCCGATGTAGGAATAGGCACGCGGGCGAAACTGCAGCGCGTTGGAATGCGCCGAAAGCCGGATGTCGACCGGCAGCACCCACAGCTTCTTCAGCAACTGCAGAACGCGGGATTCGGCGGTCAGCGGCAGCGACACGATCAGCATGTCGATGCGGGCTATGCGGGCGAATTCAATCAGTTCCGAAATGGTGCCGAGCTTGGGGTAGCCGGCGACGATGGGCGGCGAGCGCTTGTCGCTGCGATCGTCGAAGATGCCGCAGATGCGGATATCGTTGTAGGGCTGCTTTTCGACCGAGCGGATCAGGATTTCCGCCGCCTTGCCGCCGCCGACGATGACGGCGCGCCGCTCCATGCGGCCATCGCGCGCCCAGGCCCGGATCAGCTTCGACATTACCAGCCTGAGGCCGAAGATGAGAACGAAGCCGATGACGAACCAGCTGCCCAACAAAAGGCGCGAATAGTTTTCCGACATCTTCATGACGAACGCCGTCAGCGCCATCAGGGCGAAAGTGCCGGCCCAGACCAGCAGCACACGGCCGAAATTGGCGATCGGCCGCATCAGGGCGACGATCTGGTAGCAGTCGGTGACGTCGAGCAGCACCACGGCAAGGAACGACGCGGCGGCGATCGTTACCGGATACTGCCAGGCGAGATAATTGAAGAACCCGACATAATGGAAATAGACGGCGAGCCCGGACAGGAACAGCAAGCCGAATTCGACCATGCGCAGGACGCCGCTGACCATGATCGGCGACATCGTATCGCGCCGGTACTGCGAGGCGACCTGGCGCGCGACATCGTTCATGCCGCTTGGCGTGTCGCCATCGGCCGGGCCGTCGAATTTACGCACCGCCTCTGCTGAAAAGCGGCGCGCGGGGTCGATCTCGTTCATGAGGGCTTTCCGCAAGCTTCCCCTCGGTCATAGCAAAAGAGAGCTAAGAAACCCTTGAAACAACATACGGCTTTGGAACGGCTTGGTCCTGCGCCTACTTGTCGAGCGCGGCGAAATAGGCGTTCTCGATGTCGGCGGCCATCACATCGGCGCCGAAGCGTGCCTTGAGGTCGGCCCCATCCGGCATCAGGTCGCGATAGGCGGCCGGGTCGGCCAGCGCTTGGCTCATCCTTTCGGCGAGCTCGATCGGGTCAGGTCGGATCAGGGCAGGGGAACCGGTGTCGAATATCTCCGGAATGCCGCCGACCGCTGTTGCGATCATCGGCTTTCCCGCGGCAAGCGTTTCCAGGACGATATAGGGCATGGCTTCGGCGCGCGAAGGAACGATGATAAGCGCGGCAAGGGCAAAGGCCTCCCTGGCCGGCATCGGCGGTAGGAAGCGGACATGGCGCTCGAGCCCGAGGCGTTTCACTTGCCCGTGGTAACGCGGTAGGTCGTCGCCGTCGCCGACCATCACCGCGGTCAGCGCGCGGCCGAACCGTGGGCCGGCGAGCGCCAATGCGTCGATGAAGATGTCCGGCCCCTTCAGGTCGCGCATCATGCCGATATAAAGCAGGTCGGCTGCGTCCGGCGCGGTGATCACCGGCTCGAATTCAGTGGCGCGCAGGCCGTTATAGACGAGGGTGTTGGGAATGGGCGGCTCGCCGACCTTGTGGCGATAGGTCCGCCGCTCATAGTCCGAGACAAACAGCAGATAGTCGGTGAAGCGAGCCATGAAGCGCTCGAGCGCGAAGAACAGCTTTCCGGTGGTCGTGTTCTCGTCATAGTGGAGGGAGCCGCCATGCGGCGAATAAAGGCGGGCTACGCGAGACCTTGATACCCGCAACAACGAGCCGAACAGACGGGCATAGGCGCCACCCTTGGCGCCGTGCCCGTGCAGTACGTCCGGCCGCAATTCCTTGATGATCCTGTACGTGCGCCAAGCCGAGGCAAGGTCGCCGGGACCGACGTGGCGCTGCATCGGCGTGCGATGAATGCCGAGCGCCAGCATGTTCTTCATCTGCTCGAACAGATGTTCCTCGAACGCGCCGCCCGTCGTCGAATCGCAGACGATGCCGACGGAATGCCCGGCGGCGACCTGCGCCTCGGTCAGGTCGCGCACATGCCGGAAAATTCCTCCGACGGGTGAGCGAAAGCAATGGACGATCCTGAGCCTGTCCGCCACTTGGTATCTGTCAGAACAGGCGTTCGCGGACGTAGACCGTATCGCCCGGCAGCAGCGGGTCGGAGGTGACCACGCGGCCGGTCATCACCTTGCCGTTGATGTCGCGGGTGATGTCGACGCTTTCCTGGTTGGCGCGCGGCGTGAAGCCGCCGGCAATGGCGATTGCCTTCTGCACCGTCAGGCCGGGGACGTAAGAGTATTGGCCGGCGGCACCCACTTCGCCCATGACGAAGATCGGCCGGTAGCGGTCGATCTCGACCGAAACGTCGGGATCGCGCAGATAGCCTTGCCGCAATTTGTCGGCGATCTCCTTTTCCATCTGCTGCGCGGTGTGGCCGCGCGCCGGTATGGCGCCGACAAGCGGGAAGGAGAGATAGCCGGATTGATCGACGCTGTAGGTGTTGGTCAGCCCGTCCTGCTCGAACACGGTGACGCGGACGCGATCGCCGGCGCCAAGACGATAGGGCTGATCGAGCACCTCATGGAAGGCGGCCGGCGTCGGCCGGTAGCTGGAACAGCCAGCCAGCATCGATACGGCAAGCAGCGCGCGAAACAGGGAAGCAGTGCTTTTCATGACCGGACAAGTACCTTCGACTGGGCCGCTGCGGCGTCGCAGCAAACATCAGGGATCGAGGCCCGTTATCATCCTGTTAGGGTTAATGGCCGGTAAAGGGAGCGGCCGACACGTGGCGCATCGGCAAGAGTTTTTGCGATTTCTGGCGGTTTTGTTTGTCGCCCGCCAGTAAACCCTAACGGAAACTTACCGCGATCTTAACGGCTGAGTTACCATAGTTGTTTACGGTGCGTGCTGACCCAGTATCGGAGTAGGGATGCATGTCCGTTCAGTCCGCGGCCGCAGATGTCGATGTCGATCTCAGGCAGCTCTTCGCCAGCCTGGCGAGGAATTGGCTGCGTATAGGCCTCGTCGTCCTGTTGGCGACCGGGCTGGCCTTTGCTTTCGCCTCGCTGGCAACCCGGCACTACAAGGCCGAGACGCAGGTGGAGATCGCGCCGCGCGAATCCATCTACACGCGGCCGGCCAGCAACAACAACGACACCGACAAGCCTATTCTCGACGAGCAGGGCGTCGCCACCCAGGTCCAGATCATTTCCTCCAACGAAATCCTCAAGCAGGTCTCGCAAAAGCTTGGGCTGGAAAAACTGCCCGAGTTCAATGAAGCGCTCGACATGTCGGCGCTGAGCCGCGCTCTGGTCCTGGTCGGCCTGAAAAGCGACCCGATGGAAATTCCGACGGAAGAGCGCGTGCTCAAGAAAATGCACGAGAAGCTCAACGTCTACGGCGTCGAGAAGACCCGCATCATTGCCATCGAGTTCTCATCGGAAGATCCCAAGCTCGCGGCCGCCATACCGGACGCCATCGCTGCCGCCTATATAGCGGGGCAAGGGGCGGCCAAGCTCGAATCGAACAGCGCCGCGGCAGACTTCCTGGCGCCCGAGATCGCCGACCTGCAGCGGCAGGTCAAGGATGCGGAGGCGAAGGTCGCCGCCTACCGAGCCCAGTCCGATCTTCTGATGGGTGGCAACAATTCGGTGCTGGCCACCCAGCAGCTTTCGGAACTGTCGAGCGAACTGTCGAAAGTGCGCGCCAACCGCGCTGCGGCCGAAGCGACCGCCGACGGTGTGCGCAGGGCGCTGCAGAATGGCGGTTCGCTGGACGCAGTGCCGGAGGTTCTGTCATCGGACCTGATCCAGCGCTTGCGTGAGCGACAGGTCGAATTGCGCTCCAACATCGCCGATCTGTCGACGACGCTGCTTGGCAATCATCCGCGCATTCGCGCGCTGAAATCGCAACTGTCCGATCTCGACGCGCAGATCCGCAGCGAGGCCCAGAAGATCATGAAAGGCCTGTTGATGCAGGCCGAGACGGCAAAGGCCCGCGAGAACCAGCTCGTCGCCGACGTCAACACATTGAAAGCCGCTTCGGCGCAGGCCGGCGAACAACAGGTCGACCTCGACGCACTGCAGCGCGACGCGACCGCCAAGCGACAGCAGCTCGAACTCTACCTGACCAACTACCGCGAAGCCGCTTCGCGCCAGGACCGCAACTATCTGCCGGTCGACGCCCGGATCGCCTCGAAGGCGTCGGTTCCCTCCGAGGCCTATTTCCCGAAGGTGGGGCCGATCGTCGGCGCGGCTTTCGCCGCATCGCTGCTGATCATGGCCATCGTGACGCTTCTGCGGGAGCTGTTCTCAGGCCGCGCGATGCGGCCGGCGAGCGGTTCCCGTTTCGAACGGATCGATGAGGTCGCGATGCCCCATGTGGCGCAGACGCCGGCCGCCAAGCCATTTGTCCGCCACGAGCCTGCCGTCTTCCAGGAACCCGTCATTCACCAGGAACTGCCTGAACCTGCGCATGAAGCCGATGCGGAGCCTTTTGCCGCTGCGATGCAGGCCATGGCCGAGGCGCCGGATGCGGTCGCAATGCCCGCTACGGCGGCGACAGAGCAAACGGTTGTCGAGCCCGAACCGGCGCGCTCCACCCTGGGCGAGATCGACATCGAAAGGGCTGCCGAAAAGCTGATCTCAAGCGGTGCGGCGCGCGCCATATTCGTCTCGCCGGAAGGCGACGAGGCGGCTGCATCGGCGATCCTGGTGGCGCGCGAAGTCGCCGACGCCGGGCTGCGCGTGCTGTTGCTGGACCTCACAGCGTCGGGGGCCGCCTCGCGGCCGATGCTGGACAGCGGACTTTTTCCCGGCATCACCAACCTGCTCGCTTCGGA
>NZ_RZPI01000939.1:0-1594 GCF_003998715.1 Mesorhizobium sp. M7A.F.Ca.CA.002.15.2.1 | reverse complement strand
GTTTGTCACAGGTCTAGACCAAAGCCGCCGACTTTGGAACCTTTAGGGCGAGATGAATTCATCTCGCCGGGGAAAACGCTTTCACGTGTCCAGACCGGCGATGACGCCGGCGAGCACGGCCAGCAATTCACCGCTGCCGGCAGCAAGGGCGCCGTGACGAGTCACCTCGCCGGCATAAAGTGGAGCGCGGCCATGCTGGTCGAGCAGCTGGCCGCCGGCCTCGCGCAGGATGAGGTCGGCCGCCGCAATGTCCCAGTCATGCGCGTTCGGCTTGACGAAAGTGGCGTCCAGCGCGCCATTGGCGATCATGGCCAGCCGATAGGCGAGCGAAGGGCTGTAAGGCGCCCGCTTCAGCCGCGCCTGCCATTCGGCAGGCATCAGGTCGGTCAACTGCTTCAGCCCGGAAATCTCGGCCGTTTCCGCCAGCTTGCGAACCGCAATGCGCTTGCCGTTGCGGAAAGCACCCTGGCCGGGCAGCGCCCAATAGGTCTCCTCCATCGCCGGGCATTCCAGCACGCCGGCCAGCGTGCGGCCATGCTCGACGACGGCGACGCTGACGCACCAGGTGCGCTGGCCTTCCAGGAAACCGCGCGTGCCGTCGATCGGGTCGACGACGAAGGTGCGGCGTGCCGAAAGCCGGACCGGATCGTCAACTGTCTCTTCCGACAGCCAGCCATAATCCGGCCGCGCCGCCAGCAATGTTTCGCGCAGATAGGCGTCGGCCGCGTGGTCGGCCTCGCTGACCGGTGATGTGCCGCCCTTCATCCAGACTTGCGGGCTGTTGCCGAAGTAGCGCATGGCGATCACCCCCGCCTCGCGGGCGGCATCGCGCAGCAGCGGCAAGTCTTCGGTGGCTCCGGCAGTGGTCAGGTCATGCTCCGGCAAGGGTCATGCCTTCGATCAGGAGCGTCGGCGCCGCGGTGCCGAAATTGCGGTCGAGGTCATCGGCCGGCACCATGTTGAGGAACATCGTCTTCAGGTTCGAGGCGATGGTGACCTCGGCGACGGGATAGGCCAGTTCGCCATTCTCGATCCAGAAACCGGAAGCGCCGCGGCTGTATTCGCCGGTGACCATGTCGACGCCCTGGCCGAACACCTCGGTGACGTAGAAGCCGGTCTTGAGCGATTTGATCAGCTCTTCCGGCGACCGCTCGCCGGGTTCGATGGCGAGATTGGTGGAGGATGGCGTAACGGAGGAGCCGCTGCGTGCGCCGCGGCCGTTGGTGACGAGGCCCAGCTCCCTTGCAGCCGAGGTCGACAGGAACCAGTGGTTGAGCACGCCCTTCTCGACCATCAACAGCTTTTCGCCCTCGACGCCTTCGCCGTCGAACGGACGCGAGGCCTGGCCACGTCGCCGGAGCGGCTCGTCGGTGACGGTGATGGCGGAGGCGGCCACCTGCTTGCCCATCATGTCGCGCAGGAACGAGGTCTTGCGCGCGACCGAGGCGCCGTTGATGGCGCCGGCGAGATGGCCGGCGATGCCGCGCGCGACGCGTGGGTCGAACACCACGTCGACCGGCCCGGTCGCCGCCTTGCGCGCGCCGATGCGGCGCACGGCGCGCTCGCCGGCCTTGCGGCCGATGTCCTCGGGCGC
>NZ_RZPI01000938.1:0-1598 GCF_003998715.1 Mesorhizobium sp. M7A.F.Ca.CA.002.15.2.1 | reverse complement strand
CTTATACGCCGAAGCCCAACATTGAGGTTCGCCTGGCCGGTGCAGTCGGTGTGCTCACCAGTGGTCATTCCGGCATAGTGATTGGCGAGAACGGAAAAATTATTGGTGACGACGCCACCTACGATTTTGGCAACGATCTGGTCACGGCATTTTCCGGCGGTATCAAGATCAAGTTCTAACCTGTTGAGAATTTTACAAAAAGGCCGGGCAATACCCGGCCTTTTTCATTTGGGCGGCTCTTGCCCGTGCGCCATTCATATAGGCCGCGTGCACATAAGCCGCGCTGTTGTCGCCCTCCTGCTATTGTGACGTTTTGGCAACACTTTCTGAACAACCCCTGCGGTAGAGGTCAGGCTGAGGAAATTGCCCATTTCCCGCCATAAACCCGGCGCACCTCGATCTTGTCTCGGGACACGCGCCAAAAGGCTCGGCGAGGGGGCAGGCCGCTCCGCCCCATTTGCAGGGAAGATGGGGCAAGGAAGAGTATGGACGCCAAAGTCATCTCCAAGGCTAAGCTCCCTAGCCGCTATGTGACCGTCGGTCCGGCGCGTGCGCCGCATCGTTCCTATCTCTATGCCATGGGTTTGTCGGCGGCCGAGATTGCGCAGCCGCTGGTCGGGGTCGCCTCCTGCTGGAACGAGGCGGCGCCCTGCAACATTTCGCTGATGCGCCAGGCGCAGGTGGTCAAGAAGGGCGTCGCGGCCGCCAGCGGCACGCCGCGCGAATTCTGCACCATCACCGTCACCGATGGCATCGCCATGGGTCACCAGGGCATGAAGTCGTCCCTGGTGTCGCGCGAGGTCATCGCCGATTCGGTCGAGCTCACCATGCGCGGCCATTGCTACGACGCGCTGGTTGGGCTCGCCGGCTGCGACAAGTCGCTGCCCGGCATGATGATGGCCATGGTGCGGCTCAATGTGCCGTCGATCTTCATCTATGGCGGTTCGATCCTGCCCGGCAGCTATCGCGGCCGCCAGATCACCGTGCAGGATGTTTTCGAGGCGGTCGGCCAGCACTCGGTCGGCACGATCAGCGATGACGAACTGCTTGAGATCGAACAGGTCGCGTGTCCCTCGGCCGGTTCCTGCGGCGCCCAGTTCACCGCCAACACCATGGCGACCGTCGCCGAGGCGATCGGCCTGGCGCTGCCCTATTCCTGCGGCGCGCCGGCACCCTATGAAATGCGCGACCGGTTCAATTTCGCCTCGGGCGAAAAGATCATGGAGCTGATCGCCAGAAATATCCGGCCGCGCGACATCGTCACGCTGAAGGCGCTGGAGAATGCGGCGACCGTGGTCTCGGCTACCGGCGGTTCGACCAACGCGGCACTGCATCTGCCGGCGATCGCGCACGAGGCCGGCATCAAGTTCGACCTGTTCGACGTGGCCAAGATCTTCGAGAAGACGCCTTACATCGCCGACCTCAAGCCGGGCGGCAAATATGTCGCCAAGGACATGTTCGAGGCCGGCGGCATTCCGCTGCTGATGAAGACCCTGCTCGACCACGGCTATCTGCATGGCGACTGCATGACGGTGACTGGCCGCACTTTGGCCGAAAACATGCAGCACGTTGTCTGGAATGAGCATCAGGATGTGGTC
>NZ_RZPI01000937.1:0-1603 GCF_003998715.1 Mesorhizobium sp. M7A.F.Ca.CA.002.15.2.1 | reverse complement strand
CCCTGGAAGGCATTCCGGAAGGCTTCGCCAAGGCGATGGAGACCGAATACAAGAAGGCGGCCGAAATCTCCAAGCGCTATGCCGTCGAAGGCACCGACCATGATCTCGGTCACGGCGATGTCGTCATTGCCGCCATCACCTCCTGCACCAACACCTCGAACCCGAGCGTGCTGATCGGCGCCGGTCTTTTGGCCCGCAATGCCAACCGGCTCGGTTTGAAGCAGAAGCCGTGGGTGAAGACCTCGCTGGCTCCCGGCAGCCAGGTGGTCGCCGAATATCTGGAGAAATCCGGCCTGCAGAAGGAGCTCGACCAGATCGGCTTCAACCTGGTCGGCTTCGGCTGCACCACCTGTATCGGCAATTCCGGCCCGCTGCCGGCGCCGATCTCCAAAACCATCAACGACAAGGGCCTGATCGCCGCCGCGGTCCTGTCCGGCAATCGCAACTTCGAAGGCCGTGTCTCGCCTGACGTGCAGGCCAACTATCTGGCCTCGCCGCCGCTGGTCGTCGCGCACGCGCTGGCCGGAACTGTCACCAAGGACCTCACGACAGAGCCGCTCGGCGAGGACAAGAACGGCGAGCCGGTCTACCTCAAGGACATCTGGCCGAGCTCGGCCGAAATCCAGGAGTTCATCGAGAAGAACGTCACCCGCGAGCTGTTCGCCCGCAAGTATGCCGACGTCTTCAAGGGCGACGAGTACTGGCAGAACGTCAAGGCGCCGGAAGGCCAGACCTATGCCTGGGACGACAACTCGACCTATGTGCAGAACCCGCCCTATTTCGCCGGCATGACATCAGGTTTCGGCAAGATCGGCGACATCAAGGGCGCCCGCGTGCTCGGCCTGTTCGGCGACAAGATCACCACCGATCACATCTCGCCGGCCGGATCGATCAAGGCAGCGTCGCCGGCCGGAAAATATCTCACCGACCACGGCGTCGGTGTCGCCGACTTCAACCAGTACGGCACGCGGCGCGGCAATCACGAGGTGATGATGCGCGGCACCTTCGCCAACATCCGCATCCGCAACCACATGCTGGGCGAGAACGGCCGCGAGGGCGGCTACACCATTCACTACCCGTCGAAGGAAGAGGAATCGATCTACGACGCGGCGATGGAGTACAAAAGGGAAGGCGTGCCGCTGGTCGTCTTCGCCGGCGTCGAATACGGCAACGGCTCGTCGCGCGACTGGGCGGCCAAGGGAACCAATCTGCTCGGTGTCCGCGCGGTCATCGCCCAGTCCTTCGAGCGCATCCATCGCTCGAACCTGGTCGGCATGGGCGTTATCCCCTTCGTCTTCGAGGAAGGCACCTCATGGGCATCGCTCAACCTCAAGGGAGACGAGCTGGTCGAGATCGACGGACTGAGCACCATCAAGCCGCGCCAGACGATGATCGCCAAAATCACCTATGGCGACGGCACGGTGAAGAACGTGCCGATCATCTGCCGCATCGATACGCTGGATGAGCTCGACTACTTCAAGAACGGCGGCATCCTGCAATACGTGCTGCGCGATCTGGCAGCTTAGTAAGGGAGTAGGGGAGTAGGGGAGTAGGGGAGTAGGGAAGGGAATACCTATTCCCCTATTCCCCTATTCCCCTATTC
>NZ_RZPI01000936.1:0-1604 GCF_003998715.1 Mesorhizobium sp. M7A.F.Ca.CA.002.15.2.1 | reverse complement strand
GCTCACCGAGGATATCAACGACATTCGCTCGCTGGGCTTCCGCGGCGAAGCGCTGCCGTCGATCGGCTCGGTGTCGCGACTTTCGATCCGCTCGCGCACGGCAGCAAGCGGCAGCGCCGCCGAGATCGGCATCGAGGGTGGCCGCGTCCTGCCTGTCAGGCCGGCGGCGGCCAATCGCGGCACCACGGTCGAGGTGCGCGACCTGTTCTTCGCAACGCCGGCCCGATTGAAGTTCATGAAGGGCGAGCGCGCCGAAAGCTCGGCCACCAGCGATGTGGTCAAGCGCATCGCCATCGCCTTCCCCGCCGTGCGCTTCACGCTGGCCGGCTCGGACCGCTCGACACTGGAATTGCCGGCGGCGGACGACAGCGCGGAAGGCAGCCTGCGTCGTGTCGCCCAGGTGATGGGCACCGATTTTCCCGACAATTCGATTGCCCTCGACGCGATGCGCGATGGCGTGCATCTGACCGGCCACGCGTCGATCCCGTCCTTCACCCGCGCCAACGCGCTGCAGCAATATGCCTATGTGAACGGCCGCCCGGTGCGCGACAAGCTGATCGCCGGCGCCATACGCGGCGCCTATGCCGACGTCCTGCCGCGCGACCGCCATGCGGTGACGGTGCTGTTCCTGACGCTCGATCCGGCCATCGTCGACGTCAACGTCCATCCAGCCAAGGCCGATGTGCGCTTCCGCGATCCCGGCCTTGTGCGCGGATTGATCGTCGGGGCCATCCGACAGGCACTGGCCGATGCCGGCGTCCGCGCCGCCACCACGGGTGCCGCCGGCATGATGGCGGCGTTCCGGCCAGGGGCCGCATCCTACGGCCACGGCGGACCGGCAAACGGCCACCGCAGCTACGACGCGGCCTACCGCGCGTCGGGTCCGTCCGGCTTCGATCCTGCCCGATCGCCGCAGCGGCCGCTCGATATGGGTTTCGATGGTGCGGGCTTCGAGCAGCGCGGCTTGCGAGAAAGCGAGCAAGCGGCTTTCGATGCCGGTCCGCTTGCCAGCGCCGATGCACGCGCAGGGCAGGATGAAGCGGCCGAGACGTTGCTCGGCGCGGTGCTGGGCGCGGCGCGCGCCCAGGTGCATGAGAACTACATCGTCGCCCAGACCAGGGATTCGCTCATCATCGTCGACCAGCATGCGGCGCATGAACGGCTGGTCTACGAGGCGCTGAAGAATGCGCTGCATTCGCGCCCGGTGCCCTCGCAGATGCTACTTCTGCCCGAAATCATCGACCTGCCGGAAGAGGATGCCGAGCGGCTTGCGCTGCATTCGGAAACGCTGGCCCGCTTCGGTCTCGGCATCGAGCGCTTTGGCCCCGGCGCTGTCGCGGTGCGCGAGACGCCGTCGATGCTGGGCGAGGCCAATGTCCAGCAATTGGTGCGCGACCTCGCCGACGAGATCGCCGACAACGACACGGTCGACACGCTGAAGGAGCGGCTGGACAAGATAGCCGCGACCATGGCGTGCCACGGCTCTGTGCGCTCCGGCCGCCTGCTCAAGGCCGAGGAGATGAACGCGCTGCTGCGGCAGATGGAGGCGACGCCCGGCTCCGGCACCTGCAACCACGGCCGCCCCACTTATATCGAACTCAAGC
>NZ_RZPI01000935.1:0-1606 GCF_003998715.1 Mesorhizobium sp. M7A.F.Ca.CA.002.15.2.1 | reverse complement strand
GTCCTCGCTTCGCTGTCCGCGCCCAATTTCCTGATCAAGATCGTCCCGCATGTCGACGGCACGCCGCGCATCTGCGAACTGGTCCGCTACCACCTCACCGACATCACGCTGAAGGAAGCCTGGACAGCGCCCGCCGCACTCGATTTGCGGCCGCACGTCATGGCCGACGTGGCGCGGCTGCCGGTGCTCGACATCGTATCCGCCGTCCACTTCACCGCCGACCTGACGCTTGGGCTGGGCGAAGTGGTTCACGATTATCTCGCCGACCGCACCTGAGCTGCACAAGCCTTTCAGAGCCCAAACAGAAGTCGGAGACCAAAGCCGTGCTCGAACGCAATCGCAACAAGGAGGCCACCGCCACCATCGCGGAGATCTCGGCGCAGTATGACCGCGTCGCGCTGGTGTTTCAGGGAGGCGGCGCGCTCGGCGCCTACCAGGCTGGGGTGTACCAGGCATTGGCAGAGGCCGGCTGCGAGCCGAGCTGGCTTTCCGGCGTGTCGATCGGCGCCATCAATGCGGCGATCATCGCCGGCAATGAATCGAGCCGCCGGCTGCAGCGCCTCGAGCAATTCTGGCAGACGATTTCGGGTCGCAAGATCTGGGCCTATACGCCGGAAGGCGACATCTACCGTGATATCCGCAATCGCACCAGTTCGTGGATGACCATGGTCATGGGGCAGCCGGGCTTCTTCAAGCCGCGCAATCCTAACCCCTGGATGGAGCAGCCCGGCGCCGAGGGCGCCACCAGCTTCTACGACACGGCCGAGCTGAAGGAGACGCTGCAAAGCCTGATCGACTTCGACATCCTCAACGACGGCAAGAAGCGGTTGAGCGTCGGCGCGGTCAACGTCCGGACCGGCAACTTCGTCTATTTCGACACCGACAAGGTCCGCATCGAACCGGAGCACATCATGGCCAGCGGCGCGCTGCCGCCGGCGTTCCCGTCGATCCGCATCGAAGGCGAATATTACTGGGACGGCGGCATCGTCTCCAACACGCCGCTGCAATATCTGCTCGACCAGGAAGAGGACCGTTCCTCGCTGGTTTTCCAGGTCGACCTGTTCAGCGCGCGAGGCGTCCTGCCGCGCAGCATGCCGGACGTGCTGTCGCGCCACAAGGACATCATGTATTCAAGCCGCACACGGCAAAACACCGACAATTTCAAACGCATCCACGGTCTCAAGATGCGCCTGCTCGATGCACTGAAACGGGTGCCGAAGGAGTTGCGGACGCCGGCCGAGGAAGCGCTGATCGAGGACTATTCGGACGCCGGCACCGTCAACATCGTGCACCTGATCTATCAGCACAAGGGCTATGAGGGTCACGCCAAGGACTATGAGTTCTCAGGCACCTCGATGCGCGAGCATTGGGAGACAGGGTTGGAGGACACGCAGCGCACCTTGCGCCATCGTGAGTGGCTGACGATGCCGACCAATGTCGACGGTGTGGCCATCCATGACCTGCATCGCGAAGACCCGACGTAGCCAGGCCGGTTATGCCCAACGGTTCAGCGTTGTTGGCCAGGATTCGTTTGAACGGCCATCGCCAACGCTCGAGATTGGCCGACGCCTCCAAACTTCGTCATCCTTGGGCGAAGCAGGAGCGA
>NZ_RZPI01000934.1:0-1607 GCF_003998715.1 Mesorhizobium sp. M7A.F.Ca.CA.002.15.2.1 | reverse complement strand
CAGGGATATGGGGTTGTGACTGCATGACCGTGCCGTTGCCGATGAATATTGGGACCCGTGATTGCAGGGGCTTGCCGCGATTATAGGAGAGCCGCGCCCGAGCGGCGTGGAAAATTGCAACCGAACGTTTCCGGCGGGCCATGGGAAACATTCGGAAACAAATTGCCCTTTTGCGGAAACCTTCGGCAACACGCCGACGCGAAGCGGACAAAGACGCTTCCTATCCTCTGAACCGTCCGAAGCATGAGAGAAAGGAACATCTTTATGCCAAGCAGACTTCTTGCGCTCGGCCTGTTTTCCGTCGCCGCAATTCACCCCGCGCTGGCGGCGCAGCCCGACCCCGGCGCCGGACCCGGTGAGCCGCCCCCTGTCATGGCCATGCAGGATGGGGCAGGCCACGGCCGGAATGGACCCGGCCCGCATGGACCGATGCGACCTGGTTCGCAGGGTTTCGGCCCGCAAGGCTTTGGCCCCCGCCGCATGGGTCCGCCGCCGGAATTCATGCTGGCCGCCCGGCTCGCCGCGCTGGAGACCCGCGTCGGCATCCGCACCGAACAGCTCGACGCCTGGCGCGACTACACCAGCGCGCTGCAGGCGGTGCTTTCGCAGCCTCGGCCTGACCGCGGGCGGCCCGTTGGTGCTGAAGCGAAGGACCCCGACGCAGCAGGCCCGGGCGGCAAGCCCGATCCCTTCGCCTTCCAGGAAAAGCTGGCCGACGACGTTACCGCCCGCGCGGTTTCGGCCGGCAGACTGAAGGAGGCGATCTCTGAACTGCGCGCCAAGCTGACGCCCGAACAACTCGAACTCCTCGCTTCGGCGGAACGTGCCCATGGATCACCCCCCGGTCCCTGGGGCGGTCCGCCGAACGATGCAGCCGGCCCCAGAGGCCTGCCCAACGATGGCAGGCAGCTCCCGCCCCAGCCCGGGAACGACGAGCAACTCTGACCGACTGCACCGGCCGGCCCGGTACCCAACCCGTTCTCGGGTCGGCCGGTTCTCCGGGGATGGCGGGCGTATCTCCGCCATCCTCGTTTCAATCACGCCCAGTTCGAATCGCGCCAATTCGGAACCATGCCCAATTCGAACCCTGCAATGGAAGCACGACAATGTGGGAAGCCATGATCATGCTGCGGCTGCTCGCGTCCGCCAGCCCGAGGCTCTCGTTCGGTCCTGTCGGGCGAGGCATGCCGCTGGCCCCGCCGGCCGACACGCTGAAGGGCGCGATCCGCCTGAGTTTCGCCGGCTGGCGGTTGTCGCTCCCGCTGTCGCAGCCGCTCGACAACCATGGGCATGATGACCGCAAGATCGCGTGAATTCCGGCAAGGCGCTTGGCATGTCCTCGCTGATCGGCATAATGATGTTGGTGGGCATCGCGGCCGGCTACTCGACCTTCGAGCAGCTCCGGCCGCCGAGAAGGAGCGCGACATGAGCCGCTTCGAAGCATTGCTCGTCGCCGCCCGCAGACCGGCGCGGCCCACCATCAAGATATCGGCCGGCATGCCTCGACCAAGCGGTCGATTGCCCGCGCCCGCAACTCCAGCGAAAGATCATTCAGTCCATGTCTATCCAGCCTAGCCCGTCTTTGCAGCCGGCACGCCGTCTGGCGC
>NZ_RZPI01000933.1:0-1610 GCF_003998715.1 Mesorhizobium sp. M7A.F.Ca.CA.002.15.2.1 | reverse complement strand
GCTGCCGGTCGTTACCAATGAGACGATCAAGCTGTGCGACGAAGGCACATGGGCGGAGATGAAGGCCGGCTGCAACGCCTTCAAGCCGTCGCTGGTCTCCAATCCGGGCTGGTTTGCCTCGATCTTCTCGGACCAGACACCCGAGGTCGGCCTTAATGCTGCCCTCGTCGGACAACCGGAGAACTAAGCCTCCCAAGGCCCGTGTGACGATGCACGGACAACTGTCCGTGCGTCGTCAATCCATGCCAAGCCGGCGATCGAGGACAATGACAGAACACTCCGAGCTCCCCGCCGTCGAGATCGACGGCATCAGCAAGGCGTTCGGCCCGACCGTCGCGCTGGACGGCGTGTCGTTTGCGATCGCGCCCGGCAGCGTCCATGCCCTGCTCGGTGAAAACGGAGCCGGCAAGTCGACACTGGTGAAGCTGCTGTCCGGGCTGGTCCGGCCGAGCCAAGGCCATGTCCGTGTCTTCGGCAAGGAGATCGCTTACGGCGCACCGCGCGCAGCACATGCGCTCGGCATGCAGACAGCATTCCAGGAGATGACCCTGGTGCGCGATCTCTCCGTGCTCGACAACATGCTGCTGCCTTACGCCCCCGTCGGCATCTCCGGCCTGATCCGCCGCGGTGCCGCCCGCAAGGCCGTCCGCCGCCATATCGAAGATCTCGGTTTTTCCGTCGATCTCGATGCCGAGGTGAGCGAGCTCGAGCTTTCGGTGCGCCAGAAGATCGAGATCGCGCGCGCCGTCTACCGCAAGCCGCGCATCCTTTTGCTCGACGAACCGACCTCGACGCTCGCCGGACGCGACGTCGACTGGCTGGGCGACATCATCGCCAGGCTGAAGACGGCGGGTACCACCATCGTCTTCATCACCCACCGCATGCGCGAGGTCCGCGCTTTTTGCGACACGCTGACGATCCTGAGAAACGGCCGCCACATCGTCACCGCGCCGGTCGCCGATGTCTCGGATGCCGACGTCATCGAAAAGATCATCGGCCGCAGCATCGAGCAGACCTTTCCGCCCAAGCCGGACAGCGCCCAGGCCTTCGGTCCGCCGGTTCTGGGCGTGCGCGACCTCAAGGTCGGACGCAAGCTCGACGGCGCCGGCTTCGATCTGCGCAAGGGCGAAATCCTCGGCGTCGCCGGGTTGCAAGGCATGGGCCAGCAGGACCTGTTCCTGGCCTGCTTTGGCATGGCCGAGATCGAGCGCGGCCACATCCTCGTCGACGGCCGCAAGGTCTGGCTCGGTTCGCCGGCCGATGCCTTGCGCCCCAACATGGCCATCGGCCTGGTGCCGGAAGACCGCAAATCCGAAGGCCTGTTCCTGAAATTGTCGGGCAGCCAGAACGCCACGCTGCCGGTGATATCGCGCTTCACACGGCTAGGCCTTGTCGACGCGCAAGCCGAGACCCGCTCCGTCGAGGCGGCATTCGCCACTGTCGAGGTCGACCGCCGCGCGCTGTGGACGCGGGCCGGTGCGTTTTCCGGCGGCAACCAGCAGAAGATCGCCATCGCCAAGTGGCTGGTGGCGCAGAGCCGCATCCTGCTGTTGTTCGATCCCACCCGAGGCATCGACGTTGGCACCAAGCACGAGCTTTATGTGATGATG
>NZ_RZPI01000932.1:0-1610 GCF_003998715.1 Mesorhizobium sp. M7A.F.Ca.CA.002.15.2.1 | reverse complement strand
CCCCTGTTCCACCCCCGGCCCCGATCACCGAACATCACGTATCCGCTCTCCGTCACCGCCAGCGTGTCTTCCAGCTTGATGAAGCCCCGTGTCGGGTGAAGCATGGTCGTCTCCACCGACAGCACCATGTTCTTCTCCAGCGGTTTGGCCGCATAGGTGCCTTCATAGGTCACCGGGTGGTTGGTCATCAGGAACGGCGCCTCGTGCGTGATCAGCCCCATGCCATGGGCGAAGAAATCCGTGTAGGGCGCGACCTTCGAAGCCTTCAGCACGCCCTCGGCATGCGAAATCATGTCGCCGCCCAGCGTGCCCGCTTTGACTTTTGAAAAGGCCGCCTGCTGCACCGTCTCGACCTCGGCCAGCAGATCTTCCAGCTCGGCATCCGGTTCGCCGAGAATGCCCATCCGGCAGAGGTCGCCTATATAGCCGTGATAATTGCCGCCGGAATCGATTGACAGCACCTCGCCTTTTTTCCACGCCTGCGGTGAAGCGGCGCGGTTGTGGCTGGCACCCAGCGTCAGCAGGCAATATTCGAAATGGATGCCGCGATTGGTTTCCTCGCGCCGCAGCTGCTCGATGATCTCGCTTTTAGTCGTGCCTTCACGCGCCCAGGCAATGGTCGCCAGCATGGAATCGGTGATCAGTTCGGAGGCCGTGCGCAGCTTCTCCAGCTCCGCATCGGTCTTGATGGCGCGCATGCGCTCCAGCATGTCGGTCGCATCGATCAGCCTGGCATCCGGCAACGCCTTGCGGATCAGCGTATAGGCGTCCGATGGCAGGAAGCCAGGCTCGATGCCGATGCGCGCGCCGGCCTTGCCGATCTTCTGCAGGTGCTCGACCGCAAGGTTGGCGGCGTCGAGCGTGCCCCAGCAGGCGGCGTGCAGCGTCGGCGTCCAGAACGGATTGTTCTGGTGCTCGCCGCCCTCCATGCGGTTGCCGATATAGGCGGCATGGTCCGGCCCGCCCTTTTCGTACACGACGATCGGCAGGTACCGGCTGTGGCCGATCGCATCCATGGCGGCGAAGAAGATGAACTTGTAACCGCCCAGCAGGTATTGCGTGTTGTGCTTGGAGGTGGCGAGCAGCACATCGATGCCGGCCTCCTCCATCAGCCGGTCGACCCTTGCCTGGTCGAACGGGATATTGCCGACGGCATTCTTGCCCGGAGCAATGTTCATCTCTCTCTCCCTGAATTGCCTGGGACCGCCGGCCGTTCCGCTCGCGATCCCCTGGCCATGACTCAAATCTGCACCATTTTGCCCGTTCTGGTCCAGCCAGAAATAGGGCAAACAGCACCGTTCCATGTCATCATACCTTTGTCCGTCGCATATCCCATCAATTTGGTCCTACCAGATTGACGTGATAGAAGCGCATATTCCAAACTGGTCCAGCGGACGAAAATTTCAAAGCCAAGCGAGGATGCGCCAATTCCGTCTCTGGCGAAACCCTCGGCAAGGCTCATAATCGCCGCCGCAAGGATGCTGGCGGGCTTGCCGGCGTTCGAGGGGTATTGGCGCGCCCAACCGGGTCGCGGAGAGGACGGAGTTCGATCATGTCAGGTTTCACGATTTCCAGGCGCACGATGCTTTCCGGCTCGGCAATGCTGCTGG
>NZ_RZPI01000931.1:0-1614 GCF_003998715.1 Mesorhizobium sp. M7A.F.Ca.CA.002.15.2.1 | reverse complement strand
GGGCTTCGCCGGCCGCAACAGCAAGAATGATACCCAGCAGGATACGCGCAGACACTGATGTCGCTCCCCTTTGCCCAGAAGCTGTTCGATAGCAGGCCGGAATTGATGCCGGCTTTCGTGGAACCATAGCATTTTAGGGATTGATAAATCGCCAATGCTCCTGCTCGCCAACAAACGGTTACCCAACAGCCGACTTGCCCAATGGCCGCCATCGTACTACGCACCCCGCATCTGTGAGGTGACGAGAGTGGCTGAAATACTTGGCTCGGGCGAGGCGCTGGAGCGGGCGCTGGCGCTGCTCAGGGAGGGCGATGTCGTCGCCATCCCGACGGAAACCGTCTACGGGCTGGCTGGCGACGCGACCAACGGCATCGGCGTCGCGCGCATCTTCGAAGCCAAGGGGCGGCCGCGCTTCAACCCGCTGATCGCCCATGTCGCCGACATGGCGATGGCCGAGCGCCTCGCGCTGTTCGATCCGCTGTCGAAGAAACTCGCGCGCGCGTTCTGGCCCGGTCCGCTGACGCTGGTGCTGCCGCAACGGCCCGGCAACGGCATCCATCCGCTCGTCACCGCCGGGCTCGATACAATCGCCTTGCGCATGCCGAGGGGCTTTGGCGGCGATCTGATCGCCAGGCTCGGCCGCCCGCTTGCCGCGCCCAGCGCCAATTCATCCGGCAGGATCAGCGCAACGACCGCGCAAGCGGTGGCAGCCGATCTCGGTGCGCGGATAAAGCTGGTGGTCGATGGCGGCGCAACCCCGGTCGGGCTGGAATCGACGATTCTCAAGGCCGAGGGGGAAAGAATGCGGCTGCTGAGGCCCGGCGGCATCGCTGCCGAGGAGATCGAGGCCGCCATCGGCATGGAATTGTTGCGCGGCGGCACCGCCAGTATCGAGGCGCCGGGCATGCTTGCCTCGCACTATGCGCCAGGTGCCGCGATGCGGCTCAATGCCGGCACGGTCGGCGAGGGCGAGGCTTTGCTCGGCTTCGGCGGCCAGAGGGCACAAGGCTGGCACCGCGCCGAAGCCTTCCTCAATTTGTCCGAAACCGGTGACCTGCGCGAAGCGGCGAGCAATCTGTTCGCCTGTATGCAGGCACTCGACCGCAGCGGCGCGCGCACCATCGCCGTCGAGCCTATTCCCTGCGACGGGCTCGGCGAAGCGATCAACGATCGGCTGTCGCGTGCAGCCGCCCCTCGTGACATCACGCAACCCGCAACATAGTTTCCCCCATGATCGAAATCACAGAGACACTCGATCCCGCCCTCATCGATCGCTTCGCTGCGATCGTCGGCGACAGATATGCGCTGCGTGATCAGCAGGACATCGCGCCCTACCTCATTGAGCGACGTGGGCTCTGGCACGGCGCGACGTCGCTGGTGCTGCGGCCGGGCAGCCTCGACGAGGTCAGCCGGATCATGCGGCTGGCGACCGAGACGGGAACGCCGATCGTGCCGCAAAGCGGCAACACCGGGCTGGTCGGCGCGCAGGTGCCGGACAGGTCCGGGCGCGAAATCGTCCTGTCGCTGTCGCGGCTGAACCGCATCCGCGAGATCGACGTCCTGTCCAACACGGTGACGGTCGAGGCCGGTGTCATCCTGCAGACGCTGCAGGAT
>NZ_RZPI01000930.1:0-1624 GCF_003998715.1 Mesorhizobium sp. M7A.F.Ca.CA.002.15.2.1 | reverse complement strand
CTTCAGGTGGAGGAGCTCCCACTTTGGCAACGTCCGCTTAGGGCTTCAATCAAGTTCGTTCTAGAAAGCATTCTGGACATTCGGGGCGACACGAAGGAGGATTTTGCAGGGAAACCATGGTTTGCGGTGATCTTCCACCATATTGAGACATGGTATCGCGATACCTACGGAAGTGCTTTTGATCAGAGTAGCGGGGAGGGTTTTGCGTCGGGCGTAGTGCTTGTTCGGCATGTCCCGATTGAAATCCGCGTTCCACTAACACGCACCACGCCGGGGACACCTGGTGAAACCGTTTGGCTTCATTTCCCCCTTGGCATTGAACAGGGCGAGACGCCCACCGACTGGCTCGTAAACCCGCCCAACCTCGCGAAGATAGACCTGACGGAAAGCCGAAAACTGAAAACGAGGACGACGGCGGTGGCCACCGCCTTGCGCAGGATCAGAATGAACACGATGGGAGTGACCGCGCCGGATCATGAAATCACGGAATTGATTGATGGGGTTCTTTCTGATCTTCAAAACGCGGCAATAGGTCTGCTTACTGATAGTGATACCGCAAGGGGCGCTGCAATGTGGTCGATGCAGATGGCAATCGAACGGACGATAAAGGCATTCATTCTTCAAAAGACAGGCAGAAAGTATCGTGAAACCCACGACCTTTTTTACCTTTACGACGACGCGCTTCCGCATTGTTCCGGCATCAACCGCGGCCTCCTAAAGAAGCTCCCCAATTCACGCGAGATGATGGAAGGACGGTACGGTCTGGGTACGAAATGGACAATCCGCTATGCGACGGAAGCCTACTTCGCGGCGCTCATGCTCATTTCCGAGTTCTCAGCCCGGTATGATCGCAAGATAAGTGTCGGCGGCAGTCGGGTCCACCTCAAGCGTCCACCTTGGCTCACCTTGCCGAAGCCTGTCACAACCTAGGACTATTTCCCCCTACTTCTTTTTCACAGCCGCGAGCTGGTCGGACTGAATTTCCATGATGGAACGTGTTTCGGGTTTCCATACCGTCGACGCGCTGCATGCGATTTAACAGGAAAAATAGGCGCGCTATGTACCCCATGGATTATATGGTTCGACGATTGTGACCGCTGGCGTTCGACCGCGCACGGCAGGCGGAACCAACGGAGCCTGAATTGACATCCATCACTACCACCAAGCGAGCACTTATCACCGGGACCGGAGCGGCCGACGGCATCGGCTTCGCCATTGCCCGCCAGCTCGGCCATGCCGGCCATGCCGTTTTTCTCACCGGTGCCAGTGGGCGTGTGCTCGATCGCGCCGTTGAGCTCCGTGCAGAAGGCATCGACGCCAAGGCCGTGGTCGCCGATCTCACCATCGCTGCCGATGTCGCGCGGTTGCGGGCTGATGTCGGCGCGGTCGGCATCCTGGTCAACAATGCCGGCATGGGCTCGCTGGCATCGCCATCGGTCGACAAGGCGTTTCTCGCCATGACCGAGGCCGACTGGGATCAGGGGATCGACGTCAGCCTGAAGACGGCATTCCTCGTCACCAAGGCGTTTCTGCCGGCGATGGTCGAAGCGGGCTATGGGCGTATCGTCAATGTGGCGTCGGTCACCGGACCGCTGGTGTCTTTCGAAGGCACATCAGCCTATTC
>NZ_RZPI01000092.1:0-11744 GCF_003998715.1 Mesorhizobium sp. M7A.F.Ca.CA.002.15.2.1 | reverse complement strand
CTTCCGCCGTCCGCGACGGTGCCGCGTTCGGCAAGCAGTTGCCGCATCGTCTCAAGATCGGCTGGCGTGTGGCGCATGGCGGCGAGCCGTGCCGCCTCCAGGTCGAGCGCCGCCCGCGCCTCCCACTGATCGCGCAGGCCGGTGCGCTTGACCCGGTCGAGCGCGGCAGAGGCATCGACGGTAGAGCGCACATATGTGCCCGAGCCCTGGCGCGTATCCAGCAATCCTTGCGAGACCAGCACCCGCACCGCCTCGCGCACCGTGCCGCGGCTGACCGACAGAAGGTCGGTCAGGGCTGCCTCATTGGGAATGCGCTCGCCGACGCCCCAGCGGCCGCTGACGATCTCCGCACGCAGGCTGCTGGTGGCGCTGTCGGTGAGATTGGTTCTGGTGGCGGGTTGCATAGGCCTATTCATAAGTCATCAGATGACTTGATGAATAGGCCTGCTTCTAGCTGCCGTCAAGATGCTCATCGAAGCCAACGAGCACCATGCAATGGGAACGGATCAGCTGGTGGCCCGTGCGAAGCTCGCCATGTGAAAGGCCTGGACCTCCGGCGGATAGCGATACCCCGTGCCATAGGGGCACGCATTGCGATCGAGGCAACCGCCGCTGCGGCAGGGTTCGCCATTCGCTCCCCCCACATGCGCCAGGCAGGATTGATAAGCGAATCCTTGCACGGAATAGGCGTCGACCGGGCAGGATTTCAGGCAGGGTTTCTCGGCGCAGCTATCGCAAAGGTGGGGCGCTGCCTCGGCAACTTGAACTGGAATTTCGTCGTCAAACAGCAGCACACCGCGGTAGGCATGCCATAGCCCGTAGCGCGGATGCATGAGGATGCCGAGCGGCGACGGTTTCAGCCCCTCCGCCCGCATCGCCCATTGCTGGAACGGCAGATAGGGCTTGTCCGACGGAGAAATCGCCCGTGCGCCAAAATCCTGCGCCACGGCGCCGATCACTTCGCGCGACCATGTGTCGAGCGGATTGGCGATTGCCTGTGGCTGTTGCTCCCACCAACGCAGGAAATGCGGCCAGGGTGCCGCGCCCGCCTGCCCCACCAGCAGGACGGCCGCTGCCGGCGCACCCGATGATCCCGTTGGCGGCGCATCGCTTGGCGTAAAATTGAAGCCGCCGCGAAGAACAAGGCCGTTGGCGAGAAGCGCCGCAGCAATGCGGTCAACGCTGCCGGCGGGCGTAATCATCCCTTCTTGTCCGGATCGGAGAACGCGCTCCGCCAGACTTCCTTGTGGATGATGTTGGCGACTTTAGCCCCGCCTGACTCGGGCTCCTTTCAAGTGAAGGCGTCGGGCATCGACCCCTTCTTCTTGGCGATGAAGTCCTTCAACGCTTCGTCGATGCTCGGATCGAGATGCGGCGCCTCATAGCTTTCCAGCCAGCGGCGCGCGAGTTCGTTGGCGCGCTGCGGCGCTGTCTTCTCGCCTTCGGCCAGCCACTGCTCGTAGGAATTGTTGTCGGCGATGTTGGAGCGGTAGAAGGCGGTCTGGAAATTGGCCTGGGTGTGGTCGCAGCCGAGATAATGGCTGCCCGGCCCGACCTGGCGGATGGCGTCCATCGCCTGGCCGTTTTCCGACAGGTCGACGCCTTCGGAGAATTTCTGCGTCATGCCGAGCTGGTCGATGTCCATCATGAACTTTTCGTAGCAGGAGGCCAGCCCGCCCTCGAGCCAGCCGGCCGAGTGCAGCACGAAATTGGTGCCGGCCAGGATGGTCGAGTTCAGCGTGTTGGCGCTTTCATAAGCCGCTTGTGCATCCGGAACCTTGGACGCGCAGAGCGAGCCGCCGGTGCGGAACGGCAGGCCGAGACGGCGCGCCAGCTGTGCGGCGCCATAGGAAACCAGCGACGGCTCCGGCGTGCCGAAGGTCGGCGCCCCCGACTGCATCGAAATCGACGAGGCGAAGGTACCGAACAGCACCGGCGCGCCGGGACGGATGAGCTGCGTGAACGACGCGCCGGCCAGCACTTCGGCCAGAACCTGCGTCAGCGTGCCGGCAACCGTCACCGGGCTCATCGCGCCGGCGAGGATGAACGGCGTGACGATGCAGGCCTGGTTGTGGCGCGCATAGACCTTCAGCGCACCGAGCATGGTCTCGTCGAACACCATCGGCGAGTTGGCGTTGATCAGGCTGGTCAGCACCGTGTTGTTCTCGACGAAATCGTCGCCGAACACGATCTTGGCCATGGCGACGGTGTCCTCGGCGCGTTCCGGCGCGGTCACCGAGCCCATAAACGGCTTATCGGAATATTTGATGTGGCTGTAGATCATGTCGAGGTGGCGCTTGTTGACCGGCACATCGACCGGCTCGCATACCGTGCCGCCCGAATGGTGGATCGACGGCGCCATATAGGCGAGCTTAACGAAATTCTGGAAATCCTCGATCGTCGCGTAGCGCCTGACACCGTCGAGGTCACGCACGAAGGGCGGGCCATAGACCGGCGCGAACACGGTGGCATTGCCACCGATCTGCACCGAACGCTCGGAATTGCGGGCGTGCTGGGTGTAGACGGACGGTGCGGTCTTGAGCAGCGAACGGCACAGCCCCTTCGGGAAATGCACGCGCTCGCCCTTGACGTCGGCGCCGGCCTCTTTCCACAGTTGCAGCGCTTCTGCATCGTCGCGGAAGATGATGCCGATCTCCTCGAGCACCGTGTCGGTGTTCTTCTCGATCAGCGCCAGGCCTTCCTCGTCCAGCACCTCGTAAACGTTGATCTTGCGCTTGATGTAGGTGAGCTGCGTGCCCGGGCCTCCGCCCGAACGCGCGGCCCGCCGGGCAGCAGCCCCGCCGCTGGCGCCGCGCCCACGTCGCGCGTTTGACGCTTCCTGATCGACTGCCGCGTGTTCGCTCATGGTGTTCTTCCCTGAATCTGTTCTTGTCTGGAATCCATAGCGGCTGCTCTCGCCGCTTCTTGCCAGATCGTAGCCATGCACCCTATTCGAAACGGCCCGCCAGCGCCAACGCCTGTCGCAAAATCGACAAGAATTCCAAGAGAGTTACGGTCGCTTTCCTTTTGCGGGAAGTCGCAAATCAGCTATGGATACATGCCCTCAGCGGGTTAGGTATGAACGCGAAGATATGTGCCTTGCGACATGGTCGCGATGCCGGCAGGAGCTCGATACAAATGTCCGACGACGAGATCATCCTTTCCGAACTTTCCGACGACGAGTTGGTGCAGCAGATGCACGACGATCTCTATGACGGGCTGAAGGAAGAGATCGAAGAAGGCACCAACATCCTGCTCGAGCGCGGCTGGGCGCCTTACAAGGTGCTGACCGAGGCGCTGGTCGAAGGCATGCGCATCGTCGGCGAGGATTTTCGCGACGGCATCCTGTTCGTGCCGGAAGTGCTGCTTTCCGCCAATGCGATGAAGGCGGGCATGTTCATCCTGCGCCCGCTGCTCGCCGCCACCGGCGCGCCCAAGCAAGGCAAGATGGTCATCGGCACCGTCAAGGGCGACATCCACGATATCGGCAAGAACCTTGTCGGCATGATGATGGAGGGCGCTGGCTTCGACGTCATCGATCTCGGCATCAACAATGCGGTCGAGAAATATCTCGATGCGATCGAACAGCACCAGCCCGACATCATCGGCATGTCCGCACTGCTGACCACGACCATGCCCTATATGAAGGTCGTCATCGACACGATGAAGGAAAAGGGCATCCGCGACGATTATGTCGTGCTGGTCGGCGGCGCACCGCTGAACGAGGAATTCGGCAAGGCCGTCGGCGCCGATGCCTATTGCCGCGACGCGGCGGTGGCGGTCGAGACCGCCAAGGACTTCATGAAGCGCAAGCACAATGTGCGCGCTTCGGCCTGATTGGCCAATTCGGCCTGGACGACAGGAGAAGCCGCGCCCTTGCAGCGCGGCTTTTTTGTTACCAGATGATGAGGTGGCCGCGTGCGGATCAGGGCTTGGTGACGGTGTCCTCGACCGCCTTGGCCGTCGATTTGACATCCCTGCCGACGCCACGGACGGTGTTCGCGCAGGCCGCAAGGGCCAAGGCGCAGGCCAGGATGGCAATCGGCGTGATGCGCAGCAGTTTCATGGACGGTGTCTCCCTCAACAGATAAATTAGCGCCACAACAACGAAGGCCGCTCGACTGGTTCCATGGCCAAGACGCAAAAAACGAAACCGAATCAAGACGACAGGCTGCTCGTCATCGCCTGCGGGATGATTGCGCGCGAAGTTCTGGCCGTCAAGGAACAGCTCGGGCTGGATCACCTCGACCTGACCTGCCTGCCGGCGGAATTCCATTTCTACCCGGACCGCATCGCACCGGCCATGGACAAGGCGATCGAAAAAGCCAAGACGGAAGGCTACAGCAACATCTTCGTCGGCTATGCCGATTGCGGCACCGGCGGTCTGCTCGACCGCATCTGCGAGAAGCATGGCGTCGAGCGCATGGCCGGCCCGCATTGCTTCGCCTTCTACCAGGGCATGGAGGCCTATGCGAAAGTCGCAGACGACGACATGATGTCGTTCTACATGACCGACTTCCTCTGCCGGCAGTTCGACGCTTTCTTCATGAAACCGCTCGGCCTCGACAAGCACCCGGAGTTGATCAAGGACTATTTCGGCAATTACGAGAAGCTGATCTACCTCGCCCAGACCAACGATCCGGAACTCGACAAGGTCGCCGAAAAAGCCGCCAGAATGCTCGGTCTCGTCTATGAACGCCGCGCCACCGGTTATGGCGACCTGACGGCCGGGATGGCGCAGGCGGCTGCAGGCGCCTGAAGCAATTCTTGCCCCGCGATGACTCAAGGCTAGATGACAGGCCGCCGTGGACGGGTAAGGTGTGCGCCACAAGCAAACAGACTGCCAGCCATGGAAACGCACTGATGACCCCTCGCCTCTTGATAGCTGCACTCGGCCTCCTCTGTTTGGCCCTGCCCGCCCATGCCGACGGCGAGATACAGAAACTCATCACCCCGGCCGACAAGACGCGGCTCGACAAATATGGCGAGACCCGCAAGGCAGCCCTTGCCGAGGCGAAGACAGGCAACCCGGCCGAGGTCAAGCAACTCGATGCCCTGTTGGCAAAGCCGCTGGTGGCCTTTTCCGACAAGGACCTGACCGGCAACTGGCAGTGCCGCACCATCAAGGCCGGCGGACCTTTGCCGCTCGTCATCTATGGCTGGTTCAAGTGCAAGGTGACCGATGACGGTTCCGGCTGGCGGCTGGAGAAGATCAGCGGCTCGCAGCGCACCAGGGGCCGTTTCTTCGACGATGGCGAGAAACGCGCGATCTATCTCGGCTCCTTCTATGTCAACAGCGATCCGGCAAAGCCCTATGGCAGCGGTCCGCAAACCGACCAGGTCGGCTACGCCTTCCGCAACAGCGCCAAGGAATGGCGCATCGAATTTCCGGCGCCCTACTATGAATCGAAGCTCGATATCATCGAATTCAAGCGCTGACTGTGTATCGAAGAGCTGATCACCAAGGATTAACCCGGACACCCTAGCATCCCGTCTATTGTCGAGAAGGGTTGCTTGGAGGGGGCAAGATCCATGGCAGCATCAGAATCCAATACGCGTCCGATCGTGGTCGTCACCGGAGGCGGCCAGCATGTCTGGGCTATGATCAATGCGATCGCCGACCGCGTAGGTCCTGTCAGCGTCGTCCTCGAAACGCCTGAATCCAAAAAGCAATTGCTGCGTGGCCGGGCTCGCCGCCAAGGCTGGATTTCCGCCATCGGCCAGCTTGGCACGATGGTACTGAGTAGGTTGGGCAAGCGATTCCTGGCCGGCCATAGCGCGCGACTGATTGCCGAGGAGAAGCTGGAGGTTGAGCCGCGACCAGGCCAGGAGATCATCCCGGTAGCCTCGGCCAATGGGCTTGAGTGCCTGCAGGCGATCCAGAAGATCCGGCCAGGCGTTGTGCTGCTCAACGGTTGCCGACTAATCTCGGCTGAGATGCTGAGCAAAATGCCCTGCCCGGTGCTCAACTACCATGCGGGCATCACGCCGAAATATCGCGGCATGAATGGCGGCTATTGGGCTCTGGTATCAGGCGATGCGGAGAATTTCGGCACGACTGTCCACCTCGTCGACGCTGGCGTCGACACTGGTGGCGTGCTGAAGCAGGCGCGCGGCAGATCGAAAAAAGGCGACACCATCTCAAGTCACGCGCTACGCCAGACGGCGTTCTCGCGCGACATCTGCGTCGAGGCTGTCAGCGATGCACTGGCTGGAAAACTCACGACGATCGATCCCGGCCTGCCTTCGAAACTCTGGTATCATCCGACGATCTGGTTCTACGTCTGGACGGGCCTCAGAACTGGCATCTGGTAGCGCGTTTTTCGTCCTGGACGGCATACTGCGCGCCAGCGTTTCCGACGCGCTGGACCGGGCGCCGGCACACGCCGCAAACGAATAAACCCACTTTTCATTTTACGACATCGATATGCGTCGCTTTTGAATGCGCGCGCGTCGTCCCATAACAAGCGGCACCACTGCGCTTGCGGCAATGCTCGATAGTTCGAGGAGTGAGAATTCATGGCCGATCTGATCGTCGTCTACTGGCGCGACATCCCTGCCCAGGTGATCGTCAAGAAGGGCCGGCAGAACGCCAAGCGCGAACTGCCGCTGCGCTTTACCGAGGCGATCGACATGTGCGCCATGCGCACCGGCGCCGGCGGTACAGACGACTATCTGGCCGAATGGCGCAAAGCCGATCCCATTCCGGTCGGCGACGACCTCGAAGCCGAAGTCGAGAAGGCATTCAACGACATCGACACGAGATATGACCGCGAGCGGCTGGTCGCTCTGGTCAAGGCGGGCGGCAAAGAAAATGTCTGAAACCATTCCTGCCAAGGAGAGGCCGGCTGTTACCCAGGCCACTCTGGTCAAGAAGGCAGCGCCGAAATCCGACTACAAGCCGGCCGACGTATCGCCGCAGCGGCGCGTGCAGCGTTCCTTCGCGGTCAGATTATGGTCGGTGCGGCACTCGCGATTACTCGAATGGTTCTACGCCAAATTCGCCGACATGTTCCTGCTCCTCCATCCCTTATGGAAAGGCATAGGCTATGGCCGTGTCGAAGGGCCGATCAAATTTGTCGAGAAGCGCGTCAAGGGCTTCATGTTCGACTGCCGCATGTGCGGCCAGTGCATCTTGTCCTCGACAGGCATGTCTTGCCCGATGAACTGCCCCAAGCAATTGCGCAACGGCCCTTGCGGCGGTGTCCGCGCCAACGGCAATTGCGAGGTCGAGCCCGATATGCCCTGCGTCTGGGTCAAGGCCTGGGAAGGCTCGCAGAACATGGTGCACAGCGACAGGATCCTGACCGTGCAGAAGCCGGTCGACCAGTCGCTGCGTGAAACCTCGGCCTGGCTGCGGGTGACCGCGCAGGCGGCCACCGCGCGCGAAGCCGCCGCTGCCGCCAAGAATGAGGCGGCCAGCACCGGGGCGTCGGCATGATCGGCCGCCAGCGCGACGAAAACCCGGCCGGCATCCACCTGCCGCTCGAACCCCTGCCCGGCCACACCTCGCGCGGTCGGCTGGAGCGCGTACTGCGGCGCGGCGAGTTCGCTGTGACGACGGAACTCAACCCGCCCGACAGCGCCGATCCGGAAGACGTCTACAACAGGGCGAAAATCTTCGACGGCTGGGTCGACGCCATCAACGCCGTCGATGCATCGGGCGCCAACTGCCACATGTCCTCGGTCGGCATCTGCGCACTTTTGACGCGCATGGGCTATGCGCCGATCATGCAGATCGCCTGCCGCGACAAGAACCGCATCGCCATCCAGGGCGACGTGCTGGGCGGGGCTGCGATGGGCGTCGCCAACATGCTGTGCCTGACAGGTGACGGCGTGCAGGCCGGAGACCAGCCCGGCGCCAAGCCGGTGTTCGATCTCGACTGCATGTCGCTCCTGGAAACCTGCCGCATCATGCGCGACAACGGCAAGTTCCTGTCCGGCCGCAAGCTGACGACGCCGCCGCAGCTTTTCCTGGGTGCTGCGATCAATCCGTTCGCGCCGCCGATCGACTTCCGCCCGCACCGGCTGGGCAAGAAGATCGCCGCCGGCGCGCAATTCGTACAGAGCCAGTATTGCTTCGACGTGCCCATGTTCCGCACCTACATGCAAAAGGTGCGCGACCTCGGCTATACCGAAAAATGCTTCATCCTGGTTGGCGTCGGGCCGCTCGCCTCGGCCAAGACGGCCAAGTGGATCCGCTCGAACGTGCCGGGCATCCATATTCCCGATTCCGTCATCAAGCGGCTGGAAGGCGCCCAGGACCAGAAAAAGGAAGGCAAGCAGCTCTGCATCGACATCATCAACGAGGTGAAGGAAATATCAGGTGTTTCCGGCGTTCACGTGATGGCCTACCGGCAAGAGGAATATGTCGCCGAGATCGTCGATGAATCGGGCGTGCTGAAGGGCCGCCAGCCATGGAAACGCGAGATCCGCCGCGACGACCAGATGGTCGCCGATCGGCTCGAGCACATACTGCACGACGATATTACCGAAACGCAGGTGGATATGGTGAAGACCGCGCACTGACGGCGCGGACGGCCACCCATTCGCTTGAACGAAACCAGACAACGATATAAAGAAATCTTTATATCACGGCGGAGAGAATTTATGACCCGTACCATCGTCGCTTCGGCGACACGAGAAATCATCATCGGCTTCGACCAGCCGTTCTGCGTGATCGGCGAACGCATCAACCCGACCGGCCGCAAGAAGCTGGCCGCCGAGATGATCGCGGGCAATTTCGAGACCGTCATCAGGGACGCATTGGAGCAGGCAGCCTGTGGCGCCACCATGCTCGACGTCAACGCCGGCGTCACCTCGGTCAATCCGAACGAGACCGAACCCGGCCTTTTGGTGCAGACGCTGGAGATCGTGCAAGGGCTGGTCGACCTGCCGCTGTCGATCGACAGTTCCGTCACCGCCGCGATCGAAGCCGCACTCAAGGTTGCCAAGGGCCGCCCGCTGGTCAACTCCGTCACCGGCGAGGAAGAAAAGCTCGAAGCCATCCTGCCGCTGGTCAAGAAGTACAACGTGCCGGTCGTCGCCATCTCCAACGACGAGACCGGCATTTCGATGGACCCGGACGTGCGTTTCGCCGTCGCCAAGAAGATCGTCGAGCGCTGCGCCGATTTCGGCATTCCGGCGCATGACGTCGTCGTCGACCCGCTGGTGATGCCGATCGGCGCGCTGGGCGATGCCGGCCGCCAGGTCTTCGCGCTGCTGCGTCGTCTGCGTGAAGAACTCAAGGTCAACACCACCTGCGGCCTGTCCAACATCTCTTTCGGCCTGCCGCATCGCCACGGCATCAACGCCGCCTTCATCCCGATGGTGATCGGCGCCGGCATGACCTCGGCCATCATGAACCCGGTGCGGCCGCAGGAAATGGAAGCCGTGCGCGGCGCCAATGTGCTGAACGGCACCGACGAGAACTGCACCAACTGGATCCGCACCTACAAGGATTACAAGCCGGCCGAAGGCGGCCAGGCCGTTGCCGCCCCGACGCAAGTCAATGCGCCGGGCGACGGCGCCGGCAATGGCGGTCGCCGCCGTGGCGGCCGTGAAGCCCGGATGGGCCGAGGATAAGCGCGCAATCGTGAATTCACCTGCAAACATCACCGACCCGCTCGTGCTGTTCATGCCGTCGGGCAAGCGCGGGCGGTTTCCTGTTGGAACACCCGTGCTAGACGCCGCGCGCCAGCTCGGCGTCTATGTCGAAAGTGTGTGCGGCGGACGCGCCACTTGCGGGCGTTGCCAGATCGAAGTGCAGGAAGGCAATTTCGCCAAGCACAAGATCATTTCGTCCAACGACCACATCACGCCCAAGGGCGCCAAGGAAGAGCGCTATGAGCGCGTCCGCGGCCTACCCGAACGGCGTCGCCTCTCCTGCTCGGCGCAAATCCTCGGCGACCTCGTCATCGACGTGCCGCAGGATACGGTCATCAACGCGCAGACCATCCGCAAGGATGCCGACACCAGGGTCATCGCCCGCGATGCGGCGATCCGCATGTGCTATGTCGAGATCGAAGAACCCGACATGCACAAGCCGCTTGGTGATCTCGACCGGCTGAAGATCGCGCTGATGCACGATTGGGGTTTGAAAAGCCTCGATTTCGATTTTTATCTGCTGCCGCAGGTGCAAGGCATCCTGCGCAAGGGCAACTGGACCGCGACCGCCGCCATCTACAAGGATGCCGACTCTGAGACAGCGCGCGTCGTAGCACTTTGGCCCGGCCTCAAGAACGAAGCCTATGGGCTGGCCTGCGATATCGGCTCGACCACCATCGCCATGCATCTGGTGTCGCTGCTGTCGGGCCGCGTCGCCGCCTCGTCGGGCACCTCGAACCCGCAGATCCGCTTCGGCGAGGATCTGATGAGCCGCGTCTCCTATGTGATGATGAACCCGGACGGCCGCGAGGGCATGACGGTCGCCGTGCGGGAGGCGATCTCGGGTCTCGTCGACAAGGTCTGCGCCGAAGGCAATGTCCAGCGCAACGACATCCTGGACAGCGTCTTCGTCGGCAATCCGATCATGCACCATCTGTTCCTCGGCATCGATCCGACCGAGCTTGGCGGCGCGCCCTTTGCGCTGGCTGTCTCAGGTGCGGTGCATATCAAGGCATCCGACATCGGCCTGAAGCTTAACCAGGGCGCCAGGCTCTACATGCTGCCTTGCATCGCCGGGCATGTCGGTGCGGATGCGGCGGCGGTGACGCTGTCGGAAGGCCCGCATCGCCAGGACGAGATGATGCTGATCGTCGATGTCGGCACCAATGCCGAGATCGTGCTCGGCAATCGCCAGCGGGTGGTTGCGGCCTCCTCGCCCACCGGCCCTGCCTTCGAGGGCGCCGAAATCTCCGGCGGCCAGCGAGCAGCGCCCGGCGCCATCGAACGCGTACGCATCGATCCCGATACGCTTGAACCGAAATACCGCGTCATCGGCTCTGAACTGTGGTCCGACGAGCCGGGCTTCCTGGAAAGCGTCCAGGCGACCGGCGTCACCGGCATCTGCGGCTCCGGCATCATCGAAGTGGTGGCGGAGATGTATCTCGCCGGCATCATTTCCGAGGACGGCGTCATCGACGGCGGGCTTTCGGCGCGCTCGCCGCGCGTTACGGCCAACGGCCGCACCTTCTCCTATGTGCTGAAGGACGGCTCCGCCGCATTGACGGAAGATGGGCCGAAGATCACCATCACCCAGACCGATGTGCGCGCCATCCAGCTTGCCAAGGCAGCGCTTTATGCCGGCACCAAGCTGTTGATGGAAAAGCAGAACACCGAGCATGTCGACCGCATCCATTTCGCCGGCGCCTTCGGCTCCTTCATCGATCCGAAATACGCCATGGTGCTGGGCCTGATCCCGGATTGCGACCTCGACAAGGTCTCGGCGGTCGGCAACGCCGCCGGTGCCGGCGCGCGCATGGCGCTGCTCAATCGCGGCTACCGCCGCGAGATCGAGGACACGGTCAGCAAGATCGAGAAGATCGAGACGGCGCTGGAACCGAAATTCCAGGAGCATTTCGTCTACGCCATGGCGCTGCCCAACAAGGTCGATCCGTTCCCGAAACTGTCGGCAGCGGTGAAACTGCCGCCGCGCAAGACGGTCAGCGAGGATGGCGTTGCCGGCGACGCCGCTCCGCGCCGGCGTTCGCGCGAAGGCCACGAGGGGCGGAGGCGTGGACGGGAATAAGCGGCCCGCCCCCGCCAACACCTTTCGAAACTCATTTGCATGCAAATGTTTCCGG
>NZ_RZPI01000929.1:0-1630 GCF_003998715.1 Mesorhizobium sp. M7A.F.Ca.CA.002.15.2.1 | reverse complement strand
TCCCAGAAGAACCAGGGATCGTGCGCCACGCCGGCCAGCGGCATGGTGCGCCGGTTGGTGTGGCCGACGCCGACCGCCTGCGGCAGGTCGTCCTGGAACTGGCGGTCGATCTTGTGGCAGGTCGAACAGGATACCGACCCGTCACCGCTCATGCCCTGATCGAAGAACAGCGTCGAGCCGAGTGCGGCGGCGGCCGGCACGTCGGCAAAACGATTGGTGGTGTCGGCCTTGAGCGCCGGCAGCGACGACAGCGCCAGCGAAGCGATAGTCTTCTTTTCTGCGTCGGAAAAATCAGGCTTGCCGCAGCCCACGAGGACGACGGCGACCATCAGCGCCAGAAAGCGGAAAAGGCGCTTCATCGATCGCTCACAGCACCACGTTGAACAGTACGGTATCGGAGCCGGCGCCGGATGAGATGGCGAAACGAAGTTGCCACCAGCCGCTCATGGTGAATTTCAGCCCCTCGATGCGGTAACGGCCTTCGCCCAGGTAATCGGTGACCTGCGGGCTGGTCGGCAGGCCGTGATTGTGTTGCGGCATGCCGCCGGAGATGGCGATCGCGGCGCGCTCCACCGAAGCCCCTGTCTTTGTCTTCAGGGTCAGCAGCCAGGATTCCAGTTCGCCCTGCCGCACCACGCCCCGTTCCGGCACGAAACTCGCCACGTACAGCCCGTTGTCGGTTTTCTTCGTCCGCGCGACATCCGGGCCGGCTGGCAGCGACGAACGCGGCGCCGTCAGGAAGACGACCGCGAGAATGCCGACCAGCAAGGCAGCCAGACCAAGACCCGCCAGAAGATAACGCCATATCGATGCCAAACCGGTTCCTCTTCTGCAGACAACGCTCTGCCGAACGGATCGCATCCCGCCAGCCTGTGGGAAAACGCTGTGGCGGAAAAAACCCTGCTTGCCAAGCATGGCGCTGCCGATGGCAAAAAGCTACAGCACCGGGAAGCACTGGAGGATTGTAGATGGCGGGAACCGGCGTCGCCTCGATCGGCGAATGCATGCTCGAACTGTCGGGCCAGACCGGACCGAACTGGCGCATGGGCTTTGCCGGCGACACGTTCAACACGCTGTGGGCGCTGCACGCGCTGAGCACTGAGCGGCCGGCAACCTATGTCTCGGCCTTCGGCGACGATCCGTTCTCGCAAGCCCAGATCGATTTCTTAGGCCAGAACGGCATCGGCATCGGCTCCAGCCCGATCATAGCGGGCGCACGGCCTGGCCTCTATGCCATCACGCTGACCGGGGCCGAGCGTTCCTTCACCTACTGGCGCGGCGACGCCGCCGCGCGGCAGCTCGCCTCAGACCCGGTTGCATTGTCGGAAAACCTGGTAAATCAGGCGCTTGTCTATTTTTCCGGAATCACTTTGGCAATTCTGGATGAGGCCGCGCGCGCCGTATTGCTGGCGGCTGTCGCCAAGGCGCGCTCGGCCGGTTCACTTGTCGCCTTCGATCCCAACTACCGGCCGCGGCTTTGGCGCAATCGCGAGGATGCACAGGCAGCGATCGTCGAAGCCCTTGCCGCCACCGACATCGCATTGCCGACTTTCCCCGACGAGCAGATGCTGTTTGGCGATGCAACACCGCAAGCGACCGCAAAGCGACTCAGGCAACTGGTTAGCGAGGT
>NZ_RZPI01000928.1:0-1631 GCF_003998715.1 Mesorhizobium sp. M7A.F.Ca.CA.002.15.2.1 | reverse complement strand
CTGCTGGCCCTCATCGACAATGCCGAGGAGGACGTGCGCCGCAGCGTCGAAAACCGCAACAAGCGCCGCCAGGAACGGGAACAGACATCGTGACCGACACCAAACGCAAACTGCGGTCCGAGGCCTGGTTCGGCGGTGAGGGCAAGAACGCCTTCATGCACCGCAGCTGGATGAAGAACCAGGGCATTCCCGCCGACGCTTTCGACGGCCGCCCGGTGATCGGCATCTGCAACACCTGGTCGGAATTGACCCCGTGCAATGCCCACCTGCGGGCGCTGGCGGACCACGTCAAGCGCGGCGTCTATGAAGCCGGCGGCCTGCCGCTCGAATTCCCGGTGATGTCGCTGGGCGAGAGCAACATGCGCCCCACCGCCATGCTGTTTCGCAATCTGGTCAGCATGGATGTCGAAGAGTCCATCCGCGGCAATCCGATCGATGGCGTCATCCTGCTGGTCGGTTGCGACAAGACCACACCGGCGCTGCTGATGGGGGCTGCGTCGTGCAACCTGCCGACCATCGCCGTTTCCGGCGGGCCGATGCTCAACGGCAAGTTCCGCGGACAGGATATCGGCTCGGGCACCCATGTCTGGAAATTCGCCGAGGAGGTTAAAGCCGGCCGCATGCCGGTTGCCGACTTTCTCGCCGCCGAGCAGGGCCAAAGCCGATCGGCGGGCAGCTGCATGACGATGGGCACAGCCTCGACCATGGCCAGCATGGTCGAAGCGCTCGGCATCGGCATGCCGGACAATGCCGCGATCCCGGCGGTGGATTCGCGCCGTGGCGTGCTCGCCCAGATGGCCGGACGCCAGATCGTCGATCTGGTGCGCAGGGACGTTAGGATCGCGGAGATCCTCACCAGGCAAGCGTTCGAGAACGCCATTCGCGTCAACGGCGCGATCGGTGGCTCGACCAATGCGGTGCTGCATCTGATCGCCATCGCCAACCGGATCGGTGTCGATCTCAGCCTCGAAGACTGGGACCGCCTAGGTCGTGACGTTCCAACTATTGTCGATTTGATGCCGTCGGGCCGGTTCCTGATGGAAGATTTCTACTACGCCGGGGGGCTAGCTGCGGTCATGGCGTCGCTTGATGAAGTGGGGCTTCTTCATCGCGACGCCATGACCGTCAGCGCCAAGACCATCGGTGAATTGATCGACGGCGCGCCGAACTACAACAGCGAGGTGATCCGGCCGCTGAGCCAGCCGCTGACCAAGGAAGGCGGCATTTCGATCCTGCGCGGCAATCTGGCGCCTGACGGCGCGGTCATCAAGCCGTCCGCGGCAACGCCCGAGCTGATGCAGCATCGCGGCAAGGCGGTGGTGTTCGAAAACATCGAGCATTACTACGCCCGCATCGACGATCCGGAGTTGGACATCGACGCCACCTCGGTGATGGTGCTGAAGAACTGCGGGCCGCGCGGTTATCCCGGAATGGCCGAGGTCGGCAACATGCCGCTGCCGGCCAAACTGCTCAAGCTAGGCATCTCCGACATGGTGCGCATTTCGGACGCGCGCATGAGCGGCACCGCCTACGGCACCGTGGTTCTGCATGTGGCGCCGGAAGCAGCCGCAGGCGGCGCGCTGGCGCTGGTGCGCGACGGCGACCTCATCGAGCTCGACGTCGCGCACCAG
>NZ_RZPI01000927.1:0-1636 GCF_003998715.1 Mesorhizobium sp. M7A.F.Ca.CA.002.15.2.1 | reverse complement strand
AGCCAGGAACGGAATGTTGTGCTCGATTCCGTCGACGACGAAGCTGTCGAGCGCTTCCGACATGGCATCGATGGCTTCCAGACGCGTCGGCGCCCAGGTGCACAGCTTGGCGAGCATCGGATCGTAGAACATCGAGATTTCGGAGCCTTCGGTGACGCCGGTGTCGTTGCGGATGACGACATCGCCGAATTGTCCTTCCTCCGGCGGCCGGTAGCGGGTCAGCCGGCCGATCGAAGGCAGGAAATTGCGGTAAGGGTCTTCGGCATAGAGCCGGCTTTCCACCGCCCAGCCGTTCAGCTCGATGTCGCTTTGCTTCAGGCCAAGCTTTTCGCCGGCGGCGACGCGGATCATCTGCTCGACCAGATCGATGCCGGTGATGAGCTCCGTCACCGGGTGCTCGACCTGCAATCGTGTATTCATTTCAAGGAAATAGAAGTTCTTGTCCTTGTCGACGATGAATTCGACCGTGCCGGCGCTCTGGTAGTCGACGGCCTTGGCCAGCGCCACAGACTGCTCGCCCATGGCCTTGCGTGTCGCGGCGTCCAGGAATGGCGACGGCGCCTCTTCGGCGACCTTCTGGTTGCGTCGCTGGATCGAGCATTCGCGCTCGCCGAGATAGAGCGCGTTGCCATGCGCGTCGGCCACCACCTGGATTTCGATGTGGCGCGGATCGACGACGAATTTCTCGATGAAGAGACGATCGTCGCCGAACGAACTCTTGGCTTCCGAGCGCGCGCGGTCGAAGCCATCGCGCACTTCGGCTTCGCTCCAGGCGATGCGCATGCCCTTGCCGCCGCCGCCGGCCGAAGCCTTGATCATCACGGGATAACCGATTTCGCCGGCGATCTTTTCGGCATGATCGGCATTCTCGATGACGCCGAGCCAGCCGGGCACGGTGGAAACCTTGGCGGCGTTGGCGAACTTCTTCGATTCGATCTTGTCACCCATCGCCTTGATCGCCTTGGGCTTCGGGCCGATGAAAATGATGCCTTCCGCTTCCAGCGCCTCACAGAAGGCCGCCCGCTCGGACAGGAATCCGTAGCCGGGGTGCACGGCCTGGGCTCCCGTCTCCTTGCACGCGGCGATGATCTTTTCAGGGACGAGATAGCTCAGCGCGGCTGGCGAAGGCCCGATATGCACCGCCTCGTCGGCCATCTCGACATGCACGGCGTCGCGATCGGCATCGGAATAGACCGCGACGGTGGCAATGCCCATCTTGCGCGCCGTCTTGATGACGCGGCAGGCAATTTCGCCGCGATTGGCGATCAGGATCTTGGTGAACATGCGAAATGTCATCCCTCGGGTCGGCCGTTCCTTTTATGGCCTGTGCTTGCAGGGTCAAGCCGACCATGCAATTCACTGCCTTTCAATCGACTTGCGATTCCAATTCATCGCTGTGGCCCAGTCGGGGAGCCAGCTGCCAGTTGATCGTGTCGGCAAAACCTGAAACCTTGGAAAAAAATTCGCATTGGAGGACGCCTGATGAAAACCCGCGCCGCTGTCGCTGTTGCCGCCGGAAAGCCGCTGGAGATCATGGAGGTCGACCTCGAGGGCCCGCGCGAGGGCGAAGTGCTGGTCGAGATCAAGGCGACAGGCATTTGCCACACCGACGAATTCACACTGTCGGGCGCCGATC
>NZ_RZPI01000926.1:0-1649 GCF_003998715.1 Mesorhizobium sp. M7A.F.Ca.CA.002.15.2.1 | reverse complement strand
CCGGCCTCGCCCAGGCTTTGAAGACGCTTGAAACACTGACGCGGCGCCCCGACGACCGCAATTCGAGAACGTTCGAGGCCATCCACGATACGTTGCTCAAGATCGTCGACCGGCTGGGTTCGCTCGAACCCGGCGAGCCGGTCGAGGCGATGAGCGAATTGCTGGATGCGGCACCGGCCGAGCCGAGCAACTGGCGCGGCGTGCGCCGACCCAAAATGGCCGTCGACGCGCCGTCGATGGATATCGATCAGCCCCTGCCATTGACTGGGGACATGGCAGATCTCGATGGCCGTGCCGCCGCCATCCTGCGCAATGAGCCGGGTGCACGCGGCGACCTGGGTATGCGTAGCGACCTCGGTATTGGTATTGGCACGCGCACGCCGGCCGAGGCTGCCGCGGCGGCGGCCATGGCCGCGCTCGGTTCGGACACGATCGCCGAGAAAGGCGGACAGGCCGGCGGCCGCAAATCGTTGTTCGGCGGGCTGGCCCGCGCCTTCAAGGGCAAGAAGGAGGCGGATATCCCGCCACTGGCCGGCTCAGCGCCGAGTGCCCCAATACCGAGCGTCGATCTCGACGAGCCGCTCGATCCGAAAATGGCCAACCGGCCGCTGGAGCCCGGCTCCGGCGCACCTGACCTCAATGCCATCATGAAGCGCGTGCGTGACGAGCGCGGCCAGCCGGCCAAGCCCAGCGACACCGATGCCGCGAAATCGGATTTCATCGCCGCTGCCCGGCGCGCGGCGCAGGCCGCGGCCGCCGAGGCCGATGCGCTGAAGCGCCAGTCGACGGTGACCGGACCGGTGAAGGCACTGCGGATCGGCGACCTGCTCAAGGCACGGCGCAAGCCGATCCTGATGGGGACAACCGCGATCCTGCTGGCGCTGGGCGCCCTGCAACTGGGCAAGGCCTTTTTCGCCGATCCGGCCCAGGTGGCGAGCAACGATGTCGTGCCGATCGTCGCCTCGCAGCCGATGCAAACCGCCTCGCTCGATGCCGCGAGCCAGCCAAAGACGGACGCGCAGCCCGCGGCAGTGGAAAGCGCGCCGGACCATGCCGTCAGACAGGCCGAGCCATCCGCACCGGCAACCAAGGACGACATGGCCGCGCAAAGCATGATTGCCACGCCGTCAGGCGCCGAGCCGTCGATGGGTGCCGCGCCGATCGCAGAACCGGTTCCCGCCCCCGTCGCCTTGGCTACATCGGCCGATGCAAACCCAGCGGCGTCCGAGACGACGACAGCTTCGGCTGCGCCGGCCTCGACCGTTCCGGTCGCCGCCGAACCTGCCGATACCGATACCGCCACCGGCATCCAGCCTATGGCGACAGAGCCGACCACCGCCAAGGACACCACGGGCGCGGTTCCGCCGGTGGACGCTTCGCCGGCGACGACGGCAAAATTCGACATTCCCGCTGACGCCGGCCCGGCCGCCTTGCGTGATGCCGCTGCCAGCGGCGACGCCAAGGCGCTGTTCGAAATCGGCTCGCGCTATGCCGAGTCGCGCGGCGTCAAGGAAGACATGGCGGCAGCGGCCAAATGGTACGAGAAATCGGCGGAACTCGGCTTCGCGCCGGCCGAATACCGTATCGGAAATTTCTACGAAAAGGGCATCGGCGTCGCGCGCGACATCAAGAAGGCGAAGACCTGGTAC
>NZ_RZPI01000925.1:0-1657 GCF_003998715.1 Mesorhizobium sp. M7A.F.Ca.CA.002.15.2.1 | reverse complement strand
CCCTCCCCGTCCCCAACGACCGGGTGAAAGGAGCCGGCCCCGTCCCCGGGCCGGCTCCGCCATTTCTGGCTATGGCCGTTCGAAAACCTTCTTCAACCCCGCCTTGAAGCGCTTGCCGTTGGCGACATAATGCGCCGCCGAGCCGCGCAACCTTGCCACGGCCGCGTCGTCCAGCACCCTGATCGCCTTGGCGGGCGAGCCGACGATCAGCGAATTGTCCGGGAATTCCTTGCCCTCGGTAACCAGCGCACCGGCGCCGACCAGGCAATTCCTGCCGATTTTCGCGCCGTTCAGCACGATGGCGCCCATGCCGATCAGGCTGTTGTCGCCGATCGTGCAGCCATGCAGCAAGGCGCGGTGGCCGATCGTGCAGCCTTCGCCGATCGTCAGCGGGAAACCGGGATCGGTGTGCATGACCGTATGTTCCTGCACGTTGGTGTCGGCACCGATGACGATGGGCTCATTGTCGCCCCGGATGACGGCGCCGAACCAGAAGCCGGCATTGCGTCCGACCCTGACGTCGCCGATCAGCGTCGCATCGGGCGCGATCCAGTTCGAGTCCGCATCGGCGAAGCTGGGCTCTGTTCCATCGATCGCATAAAGCGGCATTCCTGGTCTCCGAATCGTCTCAAGCTGGCAGCTCGGACCCTAGGAGACGGACCGACCATGAGGCAATGGCAAGCACGACGACGCCCAGCGCCAAGGTCCACGCAATTGCCGTGCAGCCGCAGGACATCAGCGCCAACGTTGAAATGCGGCGCTGACGCCGGGCATCGATGGCGTCGTTGACCAGCATGAACGGTCCCGCACAGGCCGTGGCGAGCAGCGAGCGCAAGACATGTGACGGCGACACATAGGGTTCGGTGAAGGCGACCTTGCGGCCCGACACCAGTTCCATGGCCGATCCGGCCAGCCCGCAGGCCGTCAACCCGACGGCAAAAGCAAAGAGTGTGAGTTCCAGCGGTCCCATCTTAACTTTCCGTTTACCATGAAATTGCACAGTCGTTCCATGCAGGCTGCAAGAGCCATGCCGTGCGATGTGTGCCGCCCGGGGACACTGCAGGCGGACGGGCGGCCCGAGATCCGAGGACTGAGATGAAGCAGGCAGCGCTCGCCAACGAACTCACCGTGGTCGATTCCAGGCTGATGAAGCGGGTGCTCTACGGGTTCGCGGTGCTCGCCCTGTTGTCGGTGGCGATCAGCCTTGCCGGCAAATGGTTCGGCCATTCGATCGCCATGGCCGGATACACCGACGACGCAACAGCCCACCAGGTGGTGATCGGCAACAATGTCATCACGGTCCCGGCCAATGCCATCCGTTTCGCCCAGGCCCGGCGCGACGGCATCGCCTCGCGGCTCGACCTCTATCTGCGCTATCCCCAGATGGACGGCTACAGCGAGGCCGCGCGAGATGATTTCAACCATACGGGAACAGCCAAAAGCATCGTCTTCCTGTCCTTCGAACAGCAGATGATGTCGCGTGACATGAGCGGCCGCTTCGCGCCGATCTACAGCGCGCTGATCATCCGACCCGGCACTGCCGGGCCTGGCGGCACGATGATTTATGGTTTCAACGAGAAATCAGGCTATCTGAACGAGGTGCTGGTTGTCGGCAATCGCCCCGGCAAGGAGCCGTTCGTGGCCCGTTGCCTGAGCG
>NZ_RZPI01000924.1:0-1659 GCF_003998715.1 Mesorhizobium sp. M7A.F.Ca.CA.002.15.2.1 | reverse complement strand
GAATGATGGTGTGCAGCACCTCGACGCCATTGGCCCGCGCCGCCGCCAGCAGGCGCTCCTGGTTGGGGATCGTCTGCGAGGATGTCTGCCGGTAAAAATAATGATCGGGGCCACGTTCCGGATGCGACGGATCGGCGCCCGGCTCCAGCCAGATGCGCTGCATGTCGACGAGTAGCAGTGCCGTTTCGCCGGCACGGAAGGCTTCGTCTCGTTTGGGTAGGGCCTGGGTCATGCTTTGTCGTCCTGCTTTGCTGATTTGGGTCCCGGTGTCTTGCGGGGGCCGGGTGTCTTGCGCGCGCCGTTCTCTTGCGGTTCGCTGTCGAGCGTCACGGCATTGGCATGCCGCACCTTTTCGAGTCGCTCGATGCGGGCGCGGGCCTCGTCGCCCAGCGTCGAAACGATATGGGCGACCAACGCTTCCATCTGTGCGATCGCCGGCGCCAGCGTGTCGTAAGGTGAGGCGACTTCGAGCGGGCTGACGATGGTGACTTCGGCGAGATCTGATATCGGCGACAGCCATTGGTCGGTGAACAGGACGATGCGCACATCGAGCGCCGCCGCTTGTTTTGCATAGGCCATCACATCGAGTTGGTAGCGGCGGTAGTCGAAGACGACGAGCACGTCGCGCCGGCCGAGGTCGGCCAGCGTGTCGAAGATCTGCGGAGAGAGCACGCCGAGATCGCGAACCCCGGAGCGGAACTGCACGAGATAGCCGGCCAGCATGCCGGCGATGTGGCGGCTGAACCGGCCGCCAACCATCACGATCTCGCCCTTGGCCTCCATCAGCAAGCGGGCCGCCCGCTCGTAAGTCTGGACGGGTGTCGCGGCGGTGGCTTTCTGCAAGGCCGTGGTGACGCTATCGAGATAGGCCAGCACGGCGCTGTCGTTGGAACCGCTCTGCCGCTTGGCCTCCATCATCAGCAGCGGCGAGTGCAGTCTTGCCTCGACTTCGGCCAGAAGCCTCGCCTGGAAATCCGGAAACCCTTCATAGCCGAGCTTCATCACCAGCCGCACCACGGTTGGATCGCTGACGCCAGCGCGCCGGGCGAGCGATGAGGCGGTGCCGAGGCCGGAGGTCGGATAGTCCGTCAACAGCAGTCGAACGATCTTCTCCTCCGACGGCGTCAGCGCAAGATCCCCGCGCATCAGAACATCGCGTATCGCCATGGGCCTCCCCGGAATCCGTGTTCTCTTGTTTTGTCGAGTTTATTACAGAGATTTAAATATCGGTCAACAATGAAGAGATGTTGACATTGCGCGATCGCTGGCCCTACCTTGTCGAAAAGCAGCCAAGAGACTGTGGGGAACAGCCATGCGAAATGGAAGCGACGTCATCGTCGTCGGTGCCGGTATTGTCGGATCGAGCGCGGCCTATGATCTGGCCAAAGCCGGTGTGAAGGTCACGCTGGTCGAGCAGACCCATCCCGCCGGCGGCCCGTCGGGCAAATCGTCGGCGCTGCTGCACGCCTTCTACCTGATGCCGGAACTGTCGCAGCTATCCATCCGTGGCCGAGAGATCCTGGTGTCGCTGCCCGAAATCGCGGGCGAAGGATCCTTTGTCACCGAAATCGGCATGATGTGGGTCTGCGGCAACGACAACAAGGCGAGCTGGACGTCGGCAGCCGAACGCATCCGCGGCGAGGGCGCGCGCATCAAGAC
>NZ_RZPI01000923.1:0-1663 GCF_003998715.1 Mesorhizobium sp. M7A.F.Ca.CA.002.15.2.1 | reverse complement strand
GTGCGGCGCGGGGGACTTCTTTTCGCGGCAGTTTTGGTTCTGGTGGCCAGCCAAGTGTCGGCGGCCGGCATCGACCTAGCCAAACCTTATGGCAACAAGTCCGGCTGCATCAACAAGAACGGCCAGGAAGTCTACGCCGAGGACATGCTGCTTCTAACCAACACCGACTTCATCACGGCGACGAGCGCTTGCACCTTCACCGGCAAGAGGGTCCAGGCCGACGGCTCGCTTGTGGTGAAGGCGGAGTGCGAGGCCGAAGGCGAAGAGGGCAAGTCGCCCGCCACCTTCATCATCAAGCACAGCACCAAGAACGCCAAGAAACTGGTGATCGCGGATGCGGACGGCACCGTCTATGGGGAAGTGTCTCGGTGCCGATGATTGCCGAAGCTGGCGGGCGCAAACCTCTAGCAATTGGCCGACGGGCGCCTAGCCCGGCGAAGTCAGCTTCCGGCGACCAGCGCATCCAGTTCCGGCAGCAGGACGACGCTCTCCTGTTCGTTGGGATCGGTGCGCGCAATGACGGCAGAGGACGGGGCGCCGCTCAGGTTGGCCGGCAGATGCGGCACGCCGGCGGGGATGTAGAAGAGATCACCGGCCTTGACGACGATATGATGCTCGAGCCGGTCGCCATACCAGGTGTGAACTTCGCCGGAGAGCACATAGATCGCCGTCTCGTGGCTCTCGTGCATATGCGCCTTGGCGCGGGCGCCGGGCGGCATGGTGAGCATGTGCATGCAGATGCCGGAGGCACCGACGGTCTCGGCGGCAATGCCGGCGAAATAGGTCAGCCCCTGCTTGCCTTCATAAGTGCTTTCAGGGCGGATAAGATGACAAGTGGGTTTAGGCGACATCGGGGAAACTCCGGGCGTCGATCGCGTGGGACAAGGTCAGAGGGACAGGGCCAAATGGGACAGGGCAAGTGGAAAACAACATCGCGATAAAAGCAATCGGATTCCAGCCGCCGCGGGAACGGAAACAGGCAGGCGGCAACCGATGACGGGGAATTCGCCAGCCGTCGTCGCGGCAAGCAAACTCGGGCTGACTTTCCAGACCAATGACGGGCCGGTGCAGGCGCTGTCCAATGTCGATCTCACCATCGGCAAGGGCGAGTTCGTCTCCTTCATCGGGCCTTCGGGCTGCGGCAAGACCACGCTGCTGCGCGTCATCGCCGATCTGGAGAAGCCGACCTCGGGGGCGATTTCCGTCAATGGCATGACAGCAGAGCAGGCGCGCGAGAAACGCGCCTATGGCTATGTCTTTCAGGCGGCGGCGCTGTTTCCGTGGCGGACCATCGAGCGCAATGTGGGGCTGCCGCTGGAGATCATGGGCCTATCCAGGGCGGAGCAAGGCGAGCGGATCAAGCGCACGCTCGGCCTCGTCAACCTCTCTGGATTCGAGAAGAAATATCCCTGGCAGCTCTCGGGCGGCATGCAGCAGCGCGCCTCGATTGCCCGTGCGCTGGCCTTCGACGCCGACCTGCTGCTGATGGACGAGCCGTTCGGCGCGCTGGACGAGATCGTGCGCGACCATCTCAACGAGCAGCTGCTGGAATTGTGGGGACGCACCAACAAGACCATCTGCTTCGTCACCCACTCCATTCCGGAGGCCGTCTATCTGTCGACGCGCATCGTCGTCATGTCGCCGCGCCCGGGCCGTGTCAGCG
>NZ_RZPI01000922.1:0-1678 GCF_003998715.1 Mesorhizobium sp. M7A.F.Ca.CA.002.15.2.1 | reverse complement strand
TCCTGGCAGCGAGCGCGGCGAGACGTGCTCGCCGCCGCCGAGCGTCCAGTAGACTTCGTCCGACAGCAGCCAGAGGTCGTGCTCCCGGCAGACTTCTGCCAACTGTTCCAGCCGCTCGCGCGAATAGACCGCACCGGTCGGATTGTTCGGCGTGTTGATCAGGATGGCGCGCGTGTTCGGCCGGATTGCCGCGCGGATCATGTCGGCTCGCGGCTGGAAGCCATCCTCGGCCGGTGTCTCGACGACGGTGAAATCAGCGCCAGCGGCGCTGAACGTGTTGGGATAGGTGGCATAATAGGGTGCCACGACGATGGCGTGATCGCCCTGGTCGAGCACGCCCTGCACGGCCGCGTAGAGTGCGGCCTGGCCGCCCGGCGTGGCGATCACCTGATCCGGCGATGTCTCGACGCCGGTGCAGGCGCTCGAGGCTGCGGCCATCGCCTTGCGCAGGCGCGGCAAGCCGGGAAGCGGGGTGTAGTGATGATTGCTGCCGCGAACCGCGGTCACACAGGCTTCAATGGTCTGCGAAGGCGTGTCGAAATCATGGTCGCCAACCGACAGCATGATGATGTCTTCGCCGGCCTCCTTGCGCGTCCAGGCGGCGAAATGGACTTCCCAGCCGTCCTTGCCCGAAGGCACGATGCCGGAAATGCGCGATGATGGTCTAGGCATGCAAAACTCCCGAAATTTCGTAGCCGGCCTGTTCGAGCCGGTCGCGCAGGGCGGCGATGTGCGGTGGTCCGACTTCGCAGCAGCCGCCAACGATGCTTGCGCCAGCCTCCACCCAGCCGATCGCCTGGTCTGCATAGGCATCCGGGCCAAGGTCGTGACGAGCGTGCAGCACATCGACGGTGCCGCCGTGCTTAAGTGCTTCGGTTGACGTGAAGCCATTGGCATATGCGCCGACCGGGCCGCCGAGGCCGATCAGTTCAGGCAAAGCCGCGGCGATTGCTTCCGGCCGGCAGCAATTGACCAGCCGCGCTGCGACTGCCAGGCCGTCGAGCGCGCTTGCCGCGGTGGCAATGGCTTCGCCGCTGCGCAGCCGCGGCTTGCCGTGGTCAGCCAGCGTCCACGATACCCATACCGGCTTGCCGCTTTCCGATGCAGCGGTCACCGCTGCGCGGGCTTCGTCCGCCGACGCCATGGTTTCACACAGGAACAGGTCGACGCCATCGGCCTGCTCGGCAACGATGCGGCGGTAAATCTCGAGCGTCTCCTCGAAGGAAATGGTCAGTGCCGGTGCATAGCTGCCGAAAAGCGGCGACAGGCAACCGGCGATGGCTGCATCGCCGGCCTCGTCGCGGGCCTGCCTGGCCAATTCGATGCCGCGCTTCTGCAATGGCTTGAATAGGTCTTCCGCACCTTCGCGCGCCAGGCGTTCGGGTGTCGCAGAATAGGTGTTGATGGTGATGACACGTGCGCCGGCACGGATGAATTCCGCGTGCAGGTCGCGCACCAGATCCGGTTCGTCGATCAGCACCCTGGCCGACCATAGCGGCGTCGGCTCGGATTGGCTGCGGCGGACCAGTTCCTGGCCCATGCCGCCATCGGTGAGGATGATTTTCTTCATGCGCGCAGCCTTTCGTTCTTCGGATCCCACAGCGGTTCATCCTTCTGCACGATTGCCTGAAAGCGGTCACCGAAGATTTCGACCTCGACTGATGTACCTGGTTTGGCC
>NZ_RZPI01000921.1:0-1693 GCF_003998715.1 Mesorhizobium sp. M7A.F.Ca.CA.002.15.2.1 | reverse complement strand
CGTAAAGCTGGCTCGGATGACGGGCAAACGGCCCGCCATTGGGGAATTCGAACGCCCAGGGCACGTCGGTTGGCCGGCCCCACAGCTCGGAATTGATGAAGTTGGCGACGCGCACCAGGCCAAGGCCGACCGGCACGCCGGCCGCCACGACATCGAACAGCGACCAGGTGCGGATGCCGCGCTTGATGGAAAACAGCGTCATGGCGAGGATGACGCCGAGCAGGCCGCCATGGAACGACATGCCGCCCTGCCACACGGCGAAGATATCGAGCGGGTGCGCGATGTAGCGCGCCAGATCATAGAAGAGCACATAGCCGGTGCGGCCTCCGAGCACGACGCCGATGGCCGCCCAGACGATGAAATCGTCGAGATCCTCCGGCTTCATCGGCAGGACGCCGTTCGGCCACAGCCTGGCATTGGCGGCGAGCCGCTTGGCATACCACCAGGCGAACAGGATGCCGACGATATAGCCGACGCCATACCAGTGCACCGCCAGCGGCCCGATCTGGATGAGGATCGGGTTGATGTTGGGGAAGGGCAGGGAGGCCAGCGGCAGCAGGAAATATTCGTTCAACGGGGAACTCTCGATTGCGAACGTGTTTCGGCGCGGACCATGCGGCAGGGTTTTGGCAGGGTCAAGGCAAGGTGGGCGCACTCGACTTGATGCCGCAGCAAGGTGCAACAAGCTTGCATTCGACGCGCGGCGCCACTACGTCAATTTTGTGCAAGCGCGAGGATTTGCCATGTCGACCGGACCGAACCGCATTCTCGATGAATTCGCCAAGCTGATGACCGACGCCGCCGGCGCCGCCCAGGGCGTGCGCCGTGAGGTGGAGACCGCCTTCAAGGGGCAGGCCGAGCGCATTCTCAACACGATGGACGTGGTGCAGCGCGAAGAGTTCGAAGCCGCGCGCGAGATGGCCGCCAAGGCGCGGGAAGAAAACACCCGCCTTGCCGCCCGCATCGAGGCGCTCGAGGCGAAGCTTGCAGAACTGGCCGGCGACGCCACATCAGCGACGGCCGCCAAGCCGCGCACAAAAAAATAATCGTTAAACTTTTCCACATAGCCCGATCCTGAAAAGCGCTTTGCCGTGAATCGCTTAACGGCATTGCATGAATCTTTGTGACAGCGGCTTTCCACATGCGAATGACGCAGTGCGAAAAATTGGGCTGTTCACGCGACTCCCGATCAATAGACTGAATTTGTTGCATGATTCGGAGCAGGATCATGCGACCGGGCGGTGGGGTCCGGTCTGGGGTCTTTGCGTCGAGAAGTCGTCTTTGCGCGAGGAAAGTCCTGGCCGTCCGAGTTCTAGACAAGATTGTTCGTTGTGTGTGCCCTCCCGCGGAGCGTGTGGCGGCGCTCGTACAGAACGACAGGAAGCATTCCATGGAACTTCTCGAACTCGAATTCTCCCGCGAAATCCATCCGGTGGATGTTATCGAGCAGGTGGCCCACAACAACGACTGGTCTTTCGAGCGGGCCGGCGACGACGAGATTTCGATCTCGGTTGCCGGAAGCTGGACCGACTATCACGTCTCCTTTTCGTGGATGGAGGATTTCGAGGCGCTGCACCTGGCCTGCGCCTTCGATATCAAGGTGCCGGAGACCCGCACGCTGGAAGTGATGCGGCTCTTGTCGCTGATCAACGAGCAGATGCTGTTTGGCCATTTCGACCTCTGGGAGCAGGAG
>NZ_RZPI01000920.1:0-1693 GCF_003998715.1 Mesorhizobium sp. M7A.F.Ca.CA.002.15.2.1 | reverse complement strand
TCCTTGGCCTTGGCCTGATCACCGGCGGCGATGGCGTCATAGGACTCGACCGTCTCATTGCCGATTTTGACAGATGCGGGTGTGCCGGCGGCAGCCGTCGACACCACGTCATAGGGAACCGAGTTCTTGGTCAGGAACGAAGTCGCGATATCGCAGGATGTCGTGAACTTCGCCGTGCCAACCGGATTGAACTGGAATTTGCAGTCGCCCGGCGCCGCGGTCACCGTCGCCCTGGTGTTCTGCTGCGCCGTGGCGAGTGCCGGATTGGCAGCCCATGTCAGTGCCTTGAACAGCGGGAAGGTGCAGACAATCGCCAGCGCAAGGCCCGCCATGATGATCGGCTTGCGGCCGATCTTGTCGGAGAGCCAGCCGAAGACGACGAAGAAGATCGAACCGACCGCCAGGGCGACCGCGATCATGATGTTGACCGACTGCGCGTCGACCTTGAGCACGTTGGTCAAGAAGAACAGCGCGTAGAACTGGCCATTGTACCAGACCACGGCCTGACCGGCTGTGAGGCCGAGCAGCGCCAGCAGTGCAATCTTGGCGTTCTTCCATTGGCCGAAGGCTTCCGTCAGCGGCGCCTTGGAGCCCTTTCCCTCATCCTTCATGCGCTGGAAGGTCGGGGATTCGGAAAGCGAAAGCCGAATCCAGATCGAGATGCCGAGCAGCAGAAAAGACACGATGAACGGAATACGCCAGCCCCAGGCAGCATAGTTTTCCTTGCTCAATGAAGCCTGTACGATCAGGATCACAACCAGCGACAGGAACAGGCCGAGCGTCGCGGTGGTCTGGATCCACGAGGTGTAGTAGCCGCGCCGGTTGTCCGGCGCATGTTCGGCGACGTAAGTGGCCGCGCCGCCATATTCGCCACCCAGAGCCAGGCCCTGCAGCATGCGCAGGATGATCAGGATCACGGGAGCGGCGATGCCCAAAGTGGCATAGCCGGGCAGCAAGCCGACCAGGAAGGTCGATAGGCCCATGATCGTCATGGTGACAAGAAAAGTATATTTACGGCCGACAAGGTCACCGATGCGGCCGAACAGCAGTGCGCCGAACGGGCGCACAAGGAAGCCTGCGGCGAAAGCCAACAGCGCGAAAATGTTGCGGGTCGCTTCCGGAATGGCTGGGCTGAAAAAGGTCGAACCGATGAACACCGCCAGCGAGCCATAAAGATAGAAATCATACCATTCGAAAACGGTGCCGAGCGAGGAAGCGAAGATGACTTTCTTCTCTTCCCGCGTCATGCCGCGGCTTGTTCCGCCGGCGGTCGATGCTATTGCCATTGCGTTATCCTCCCGTGAGACCCGTTCTCAATGCTGCGCGACACTGTCCGCGTTCTCCTCCGAGCACGGACTCAACGACAGCCATTCGGGAAAAATGACAGAAAGCGCCCGCCAAAGGCAGCGCGTCTTTGGGATTATGACTTTGGTATTAGGTGCGCTGCGGGATGAAACCGGGCGAGTTGGGAAACCCCTAGCCCTTGAGCGCTTGCAGCAGGCCGGCGGCAGCCATCATGTCGCGCTTGCGAGCCGCGCGGCGGGCAACGGCCTCCGCATCCTGCCCCCAATGCTCGATCTGCCAGTCCTCGTCGACATGAGCAGCGGCCCAGGCAGCCTCAGCGTCGATTTCGGCGAGATCGACGCTGAGGCTGCCTGGGCCGCTGCTCATGTCGACGAGGACTGGCAGATCG
>NZ_RZPI01000091.1:0-11794 GCF_003998715.1 Mesorhizobium sp. M7A.F.Ca.CA.002.15.2.1 | reverse complement strand
GTGCGTGACGCCGAGGCGTCCTTCGCCGACCTCAAGCTGACCTGGTCGTTCCGCTCGACCGACGATGTTCTGACCGCGGTCGACCGCGTCTTCGCCGATCCAGCCGTGCGGCGCGGCATCAGTCATGATCCCGATCCGCTTCGCCACCAGGCGATCCGCACCGACGCGCCGGGCTATGTCGAGGTGTGGCCGTCGGTCGGCGCCGATGTTGTCGATGAGCCCGACGACTGGACGCAAGCCATCGACCATGCCCACGCGCCGGCGGTGCGCGTGGCCGAGAACGTCGCCGCCACCATCGCCGGCTGGATCGGCAGTGGCGAAATCATCGAAGGCCGCGGCAAGCGGCTGCGGCCGGGCGATGTGCTGGTGCTGGTGCGCAAGCGCGATCGCTTCGTCCATGCCCTGACCCGCGCACTCAAACGCCGCGACATTCCGGTTGCCGGCGCCGACCGGTTGAGCCTGCCCGGGCACATCGCGGTCAAGGACCTGATCGCGCTCGGTCACCTCCTCATCCAGCCGCAGGACGATTTGTCGCTTGCCGCCGTGTTGCGCAGCCCGATCTTCGATCTGCCGGAAGAGGCGCTTTTCACGCTCGCCGCGCAGAGGCCGGCCGGCCTGTCATTGATCGCATCGCTGCGACAGCACGCCGGCGAAAGCGAGAGACTGGCGAAGATCGTCGCCCAGGTCGACATCTGGACGAACGAAGCCGCGTTTAAGCCAGTGTTCGAATTCTACGCCGCCCTGCTGGCGCGCGATGGCGTGCGCCGCAAGATGATCGCGCGGCTCGGGCCCGAAGCTGGCGATATTCTCGACGAGTTCCTCAGCTTCTGCCTTGCCGAGGAGCGAACCGGCCTGCCGGGGCTGGAAGCCTTCCTGTCGACACTGGAAAACGCCGGTCCCGAGATCAAGCGCGAGATGGACCAGACCCGCGACGAGGTCCGGGTCATGACCGTGCACGCCGCCAAGGGCTTGGAAGCGCCCGTCGTGTTCCTGGTCGATGGCGGTTCCGCGCCGTTCAGCGACCAGCATTTGCCGCGCCTGATGCCCTTCGATGGCTCCGGCGCGAACTGGGACGGCAAGGGCTATCTCTGGCGCTCGGCCAGCGAGGTCGCCAACGGTTTTTCGAAAGCGGCGGCCTCAAGGGCACGGGAACTCGCCGACGACGAATACCGCCGGCTGCTCTATGTCGGCATGACCCGTGCCGAGGACCGGCTGATCGTCTGCGGCTATCATGGCAAGCGGGCGCCGAACGCCGGCACCTGGCACTCGATCGTCAGCCGCGCGCTGATCGGCGCGTCGGAGAGCGAGCAGCGTGCGCATCCCGCCGGCGGCGAGCCGGTGCACCGTTTCCATGTCACCAAGCTGCCCCCCGTCGCGCCAAGTTCCGCCGATCAGCTACGGCAGGCCGACGCTTTCGCGCCTTTGCCGGCGACGCTGTTCCGGCCCTTGCTGCCCTTCGAGGATCTGCCGCGTCCGTTGTCGCCATCGGGCGCCTCGGCGCTGATCGACGAAGGCAAGCAAGCCGTTGTCGACAAGGCGTCGCCGGTGCTCGACGCCGACGCCGAGCCCGGCTTTGCCGTGCTGCGTGGGCTCGCCCTCCACAAACTGCTGCAGATGCTGCCCGGTATTGCCGAGCCCGAACGTGCGGGAGCGGCAGAACGCTATCTCTTGCGAACCGGTGCGGACTGGCCGCCATCAGAGCGTGAAAAGGCCCTGGCGTCGGTCACATCGATCCTTGCCGATCCCGGCTTCGGTCAGCTGTTTGCGCCATCGTCGCGTGCCGAGGTTGCGATCATGGGCAGCCTGGAGGTCAAGGGCAAGAAGCGCTCGATTTCCGGCAAGATCGACCGGCTGGCGGTAACGCCGGACACGGTATCGATTGTCGACTACAAGACCAACCGGCCGGCGCCCGCCAGTCTGGCCGAGGTGCCGCCGGCCTATGTCCTGCAGTTGGCGCTCTACCGCGCGCTGTTGCAGCCGCTCTATCCCGGCCGCACGGTCAAGGCGGCCTTGCTGTTCACCGAGGCGCCGCGGCTGATCGAACTGCCTGCCAGCGCCTTGGACGACGCCCTTGCTCGACTCACGGGAGCGTGACACAACACCTGCTTGAAGAAGGGCGCGATCACCACCACATTTGGTGGGACAAAAACTTTCAAAAGGATTTTTCCATATGGCAACCGTGAAGGTCGACAAGAGCAACTTCCAGGCTGACGTGCTTGACGCCAACGTACCGGTCGTCGTCGATTTCTGGGCGGAATGGTGCGGTCCCTGCAAGATGATTGCGCCGGCGCTCGAAGATATCGCCACCGAACTTGGCGCCAAGGTCAAGATCGCCAAGCTCAACATCGACGAGAATCCGGAGCTTGCCGCCCAGTTCGGCGTGCGCTCGATCCCGACGCTGATGATCTTCAAGGGCGGCGAAATGGCCGACATGAAGGTCGGTGCCGCGCCGAAGACCGCGCTGTCGCACTGGATCAATGGCAACCTCGCCTGACCCATCTGAAATTCCTGATATCAAGCCCGGCCTCGCGCCGGGCTTTTTGTTGGCGTCATCGGTGCGTGGCTCTGGCCCTCGCGTCCGGGCACTCCATGTCATCTGCTCGAGGCAGACAGGAGAACCCCATGACCGGATCCGCCAAGGCCACCGTCTTCATCGACAACGAGCGTGTCATCGTCACCGAATACCGCTTCGCGCCGGGCGAGAACACCGGCTGGCATCGCCACGGCCACGACTATGTCGTCGTGCCGCTGATGGACGGCAAGGTGAAGCTGTTGACCAAGGACGGCGAATCCTTTGCCGAGATGAAGAAGGGCGCGCCCTATTTCCGCAAGGAGGGCGTAGAGCACGACGTCATCAACGCCAATGAAGGCGAATACGCCTTTATCGAGATAGAGCTGAAGTAACGTCGCCTATCAATGCGCTGGAAATCCACCGCGTGATGGCACGCCATCAACTGCCACCTTGATGGCAGCAGTGGATCGGCCTATATCCGTTCTAAAAGGGAGTTCGAAATGGCCGAACCACAACTCTCAGTCCGAAGCGCAAAAGCACGCGACCTGGCTCATAGACTTGCTCGTCGTGAAAATCGTTCGATAGCCGATGTGGTCGAACGTGCGCTCGAATCCTACGAAATTCGTGAAGCTGGCCGTGAACCTGCTTCCACCTTCTATGCCAGCTTGACTGCAAACCATGGCGCCGACATCGATCTGGAAAAGATCATTCGCGAAGGCCGCCAGGTTCATTCGGGACTTGAGCTTTGATTTTCGTCGATACCAACGTGATTTCGGAGAGTCTGAAGAAGGCGCCGGACCAAGCTGTCCTGGCATGGCTTGTCCGCAATGACGCTGAACTGGCCCTTCCCACAGTGACGATTGCTGAAATCGCCTTCGGCATCCAAAAAATACGGCCTGATGAGCGTGCCGATCGGCTGGAGCAGGGACTTTCCCGGTGGCGCCATCGATTTGCCGGCCGGATTTTTGGACTGACTGAAGATGCTGCCTTGGCTTACGGCGAGATCATGGGTGCCGCGACACGCCAAGGTGCCGGCATGTCAGCCCCCGATGGCATGATTGCGGCGATAGCGCGCGTGAACGGTGGCCGGCTGGCAACGCGCAATCTCAGCGACTTTGGCACCACCAGCCTTGATCTGATCTCACCGTGGGATTTCTGAAGGTCGAAAGCCAAGGTTCGGCCTCAGCCGCCGCAGCCACCCAAGGCATGAATAGTCGCCTGCTTCAGGTCGGCGGGGTGCCGTTCTCGGCCAGCACCGCTCCGGTCAGATACAACGAACCGCTGATCAGGATGCGTGGCGACGGGCCGTCCCAGGTGTCGCGCAGCAGCATCAGCGCGCTGGCGACGGAACTCACCGGCTCGGCGGTCAGCCCGGCTTCCGTTGCGCGGATCGCCAGTTCGTCGTTCGGCACGCCGGCCTCGCTGAGGCTCACCGGCACCGTGTAGACATGCCGGGCGAGGCCCTTGAAGGCACGGAAATAGCCGCTCTGGTCCTTGGTGTTGATCATGCCCGAGATGAGGAACAGCGGACGCGGGTTCTTCTCTTCCTGCTCGGCCAGCGCTTCGGCAACCACCACGCCGGCACCGGGATTGTGGCCGCCGTCGAGCCAGATATCGGCGCCCTTGGGTGCCAGTTCGGCCAGCCGGCCCTGCACGAGCTTCTGCATGCGGCCGGGCCAGGCGACATTGATCATCGCCTTTTCGGCGGCGCGATGGCTGATCTCGAAACCGGCCGCTTTGACCGCGGCGATCGCCGCCGCCGCATTGGCGAACTGGTGGCGGCCGGGCAGCCTGGGCGGCGGCAGGTCCATCAAGCCGTCTTCGTCCTGGTAGACCATGCGGCCGTTTTCCTCGAAGGCAAGGAAGTCCTGGCCGTAGACGAAGGTGGGGCATTCAAGCCGCTCGGCGGTTTCGATCAGCACCTGCAGAGCCGTCTCGCTTTCCTGCGCGCCGATGACCACCGGACAGCCGGGCTTGATGATGCCGGCCTTTTCGGCTGCGATCAGTTCGACACGGTCGCCGAGATAGGCCTCGTGGTCGAGCGACACCGGCATGATCACCGACACGGCCGGCTCCTTGATGACATTGGTCGCGTCGAAGCGGCCGCCGAGCCCGACTTCGATGATCGCAGCGTCGGCCTGGTGTTCGGAAAACAACAGGAAGGTGACGGCGGTGAGGATCTCGAAGACGGTGATCTTCTCGCCTTCATTGGCCCTGGCGGCACGGGCAATGGCATCGGCGAAAACCCTGTCCTCGACCAGCCTGCCGCCGCCATCGGCGGCCAGCCGGTAACGCTCATGCCAGTTGACCAGATGCGGCGAGGTGTGGACATGGACGCGGTAGTCCGCAGCCTCGAGCAGGGCGCGTGAAAAGGCTGCGCACGAACCTTTGCCGTTGGTGCCGGCGATGTGGATGACCGGGGGCAGCCGGTCCTGCGGATTGTCAAGCCGCTCCAGCAGCCGCGAAATGCGGTCGAGCGAAAGGTCGAAGCCTTTCGGATGAAGCGCCATCAGGGCTTCGATTTCGCGGTCGGCGGCAAGCGTCGTCATGGTGGAATCCTAGCGCATGAGCCTGAAAACCAGAATCGGTTTCGGATGGCCATGGCAATCAAAGGCTACAGCGCGCCGAAGCCCTCGTGCAATCGCGGTCGCGGCGCTTCGTGTCGCTTCAGGCTTGCGGCCGAGCTTCCGCGGCAACCACCGCCGGCGGCAGGATTTCCGGCTCCAGCGTTTTTTGCTCTTCCGGCAGCTTGAGCAGCATCTTGAGCAGGCGCGCGATCGTTTCACGCATTTCCAGCCTGGATACGACCATGTCGACCATGCCGTGCTCCATCAGATATTCGGAGCGCTGGAAGCCATCGGGCAGTTTCTCGCGGATCGTCTGTTCGATGACGCGCGGTCCGGCAAAGCCGATCAGCGCGCCGGGCTCGGCGATGTGCACGTCGCCCAGCATGGCGTAGGAGGCGGTCACGCCGCCCGTGGTCGGGTTGGTCAAAACGACGATGTAGGGCAGGCCGGCTTCCTTCAGCCGGTCGACACCGACCGTTGTCCGAGGCAATTGCATCAGGGACAAAATACCTTCCTGCATGCGGGCGCCGCCGGAAGCAGCAAACAGGATCAGCGGCCGCTTGCGCTGCAGGGCCACTTCGAAACCGTGCACGATGGCGTCGCCGGCGGCCATGCCGAGCGAACCGCCCATGAAGGCGAAGTCCTGCACCGTGACCACAACCGGAAGACCCTCGACGGTGCCCAGCGCATTGATGATCGCGTCCTCAAGGCCGGTCTTGGCCTTGGCGTCCTTCAACCGGTCGACATAGCGCTTCTCGTCGCGGAATTTCAGCGGATCCTGCATGACCTTGGGGTTGTCCAGGGTCTCGTATTTGCCGCCATCGAAGAAGAATTTCAGCCGCTCCTTGGCCGAGATCTTCATGTGATGACCGGACGAGGGAATGACGAACTGGTTCGATTCCAGGTCCTTGTGGAACACCATCTCGCCGGTCTCCGGATCCTTGATCCAGAGATTCTCGGGCATGTCGGTGCGCCGGCCGAGCATCGAATTGATCTTCGGGCGAACGTAATTGGTGATCCAGTTCATCGCTTCGGCTCCTGTCCTGACGAAGAGTTGCTAATGCATGTCGCCCAAAAGTGGGAACCGGTTCTGGGATAACGGCATGCACAAGACCTGACGTAGGGAAACTATTCGGCAGCAGCAAGGCGGGCCGAGCGCACGCCTTGCGCTAGGCCGCTGACCAGCGTGGCGACGGCCTCGGCCGGATCGGCGGTCTTCTCGCCCTTCGGCCCCAGCACATTGGCCACCGCATTGACGATCGCGGTGCCGACGACGACGCCGTCGGCATTGGCGCCGATCACCCGGGCCTGCTCGGCGGTCTTGACGCCGAAGCCGACGCAGACCGGCAGGTCGGTGTGGCCCTTGATGCGCTTGACCGCCGCCGCCACCTTGCCGGTGTCGGCCAGTGCCGAGCCGGTGATGCCGGTCATCGACACGTAATAGACGAAGCCCGACGTGTTCTGCAGCACCTTGGGCAGGCGTTTGTCGTCGGTGGTCGGCGTCGCCAGCCGGATGAAGTTGATGCCGGCTTTCAATGCCGGAATGCACAGTTCCTCATCCATCTCCGGGGGCAGGTCGACGACGATCAGCCCGTCGATGCCGCTGGCGATCGCGTCCTTGAGGAAGCGGTCGACGCCATAGATGTAGATCGGATTGTAGTAGCCCATCAGCACGATCGGCGTTTCATTGTCGCCAGCGCGGAAGTCGGCCGCCATCTTCAGCGTCTTGGCCAGCGTCTGGCCGCCTTTCAGCGCCCGCAAGCCCGCCGCCTGGATCGCCGGGCCGTCGGCCATCGGATCGGAGAACGGCATGCCGAGCTCGATAATATCGGAACCTGCGCCCGGCAACGCCTTCATGATCGACAAAGAGGTATCGTAGTCGGGGTCGCCGCCCATGAAATAGGTGACGAGCGCCGGGCGGCCTTCGGTCCTGAGCTTCGCCATGCGGCGGTCGATGCGGGTGGCCATGATCAGATCTCCATGCCCAGCATGCTGGCCACCGTGTGCACGTCCTTGTCGCCACGGCCGGACAGGTTGACGATGACGATCTGATCCTTGTCCATGGCAGGCACGATCTTCACCGCATGCGCGATGGCGTGCGCCGATTCCAGCGCCGGGATGATGCCTTCGACGCGCGTCGTCAGCTTGAAAGCCTCCAGCGCCTCGTCATCGAGGATCGGCACGTATTCGACCCGGCCTGAATCGCGCAGCCAGGAATGCTCCGGCCCAACGCCGGGATAGTCGAGGCCGGCCGAGATCGAATGGCCGTCCATGATCTGGCCGTCGGAATTCTGCAGGAGATAGGTGCGGTTGCCATGCAGCACGCCCGGCGCGCCGGCATTCATCGAGGCGCAATGCTCGATGCCGTCGAGACCGCGACCGCCGGCTTCGATGCCGATGATGCGGACCTCCTTGTCGTCGAGGAAGGGATGGAACAGGCCGATGGCGTTCGAACCACCGCCGACAGCGGCGATGATGGTGTCGGGCAGCCGGCCTTCCTGCTCGAGGATCTGTGCCCGCGCCTCGATGCCGATCACCGACTGGAAGTCGCGCACCAGCTCCGGATAGGGATGCGGGCCGGCGGCGGTGCCGATCAGGTAATAGGTGTCCTCGACATTGGTGACCCAGTCGCGCAACGCCTCGTTCATGGCGTCCTTCAGCGTGCCGTGGCCGGCGGTCACCGGGCGCACTTCGGCGCCGAGCAGCTTCATGCGGAAGACGTTCGGGCTTTGCCGGGCAACGTCTGTGGCGCCCATGTAGACGACGCAGGGAAAGCCGAAGCGGGCCGCAACCGTGGCCGAGGCCACGCCGTGCTGGCCGGCGCCGGTCTCGGCGATGATGCGCTTCTTGCCCATGCGCTTGGCCAGCAGGATCTGGCCGAGGCAGTTGTTGATCTTGTGCGAACCGGTGTGGTTCAAATCCTCCCGCTTGAAGTAGACCTTCGCGCCGCCCGCGAGGCCCCTGGCCGAGGAAACCTCACGAAGATGCTTCGTGAGGCCTTCGGCGAAATAAAGCTTCGACGGCCGTCCGGCATAGTGGGTCGACAGGTCAGTCAGCTCAGCCCTGAAATCCGCATCGTTCTTGACCTCGTTCCAGTGCCGCTCCAGATCGAGGATCAGCGGCATCAGCGTTTCGGCAACGAAACGACCGCCGAAAATGCCGAACATGCCCTGTTCGTCGGGCCCGGTGCGGAAGGAATTGGGTGTCGCCGGCTTGTTCATCGCCGATCTCCTGGCATCTTGACTATGAGGCATGTCCTTGTCGGAAAACCGGTTCCCACTTTTCCGGGACATGCTCTGGTTTGAGGCACCACTAGGCTGCGCGGGTGTTCCGCGCGGCCCTGACGGCCCGGAAAAACTGTTCGATCAGCGCCGGATCCTTGACGCCCGGCGCGCTTTCCACGCCTGAAGAAATGTCGATCCCAGGCGGGTTGGCAAGCCGAAGGGCATCGCCGATATTGGCGGCGTTGAGCCCACCGGAAAGCATGTAATCGACGCCGCCGTCAAGGCCGGCGAGAATGCGCCAGTCGAAGGCAACACCATTGCCGCCCGGCAGTTCGGAGCCTTTCGGCGGCTTGGCGTCGAACAGGAACCGGTCGGCTATGCCGATGAATGGCTTCATTCGTTCGAGATCGGCGGCCTCGCTGAGCGGCAGCGCCTTCATCACCGGCAGGCCATAGCGGGCTTTGACCTCGGCGACGCGCTCGGGCGTTTCCGCGCCGTGCAGCTGCAGCATGTCGGGCTGCATTTTGGCAACGATTTCATCCAGGAAGGCGTCGCCGGCATCGACGGTGACGGCAACCGCCATCGCCTTGCCGCGCGCGGCCTCGCGCAGACGGCCAGCCTCGGCAGGTTCGACATAGCGCGGGCTTTTGGCGAAGAAGATAAACCCGACATGGCTGGCGCCGCCGGCCAGCGCCGCGGCCATTGCCGCGTCGGTCTTCAAGCCGCAGATTTTGATGTCGAGTGCCATGGCGCGGGAATTGGCATGAAAAGCGATAAGAGTCGAGAAAAAGCATGCTGTTTGCCGGCACGGCCAAAGGCGCTACCTATGGATGGACAGGACGCAAGGCGGGAGCACGATCATGGCCGACAGAACCGTAGCCGAACTCAGGCAGAAGATTGCGCAGGCGCGCGAGGTCATCGCGCACCTGATCGACAAGGCCGCCTTCAATGGCGCCGAGGCGCACCGCGCGCTCGACTATTTCGGCGGCGATGAGTTCGACGGCAATTTCCTGCCGTGGCCGCATCATGGCGATGAGGGGTTGCGGCCCGAAGACTTGAACGCCGCCAACGACGATTGAGCGATCTACTCGAACATGATCGCTTGCAGCGCACCGCCATTGCGCTTCAGCCAGTCCTTGCAGCGATCGGTGTCGGGGCAGAGCTTTTCGCACAGTTTCCAGAATTTCGGGCCGTGGTTCATCTCCTTGAGATGCGCCACTTCATGCGCGACGAGATAGTTGATGACCGGCGACGGCGCCATCATGATGCGCCAGGAAAAGGACAGATTGCCTTCGGAGGTGCATGACCCCCAGCGGCTTGACGTGTCCTTGAAGCGGATCGCCTTGGCGCGCTTGCCAAGCGCCTCGGTGTGCTTGGCCACCAGCTTCTCGATTTCCTTCTTGGCCTCGCGCTTGAGGAAATCGGCGAGGCGGCGCGGCAGATGTATGCGGTCGCCATGCACGATCAAGAGCGGACCACGTTCGTCGCGCGACACGGTGACGGTGCCGCGCTTTGACGGTTCATGGACGATGCGGTGCGGCACGCCGCGCACCGGGATCCTGATGCCGGGCCGCACCTGCGGCCGCGTCGGCACCTTGGCCAGTCGCTGCTCCAGCCAGTCCTGATGCCGCTCGAGGAACCTGTCCACTTCGCCGCGGCGCAGGCCTGGCGGCACGGTGATGCGCAGACCCTGGCCGCCTGAATCGATACGCAGCGTCATTCGGCGCGCCCTGGCGCTCTCGACGATCTTGAGCGGCAGCGTGCGGCCGGCGACGCAATATTCGCGCTCCACGACAGGCGTGGGCTTGGGCTTTGCCAGATTGCGAAAGAAGCCGAGAGTCATGGGGGGACGATACGCGATTCGAGAAAAACGACTAGAACAAAAAAGAAACGGCGCCGCTCGCGCGACGCCGTTTTTTCACGATGTGACCAGTCGCCGGATCTCAGTCGTCAAGCAGGTTCGAACCCTTGCCACGCTTGGTGGTCGTCGTTCCGGTGCTCGGATCGGTCTTCGTCGGCGCCGTCGACTTGTTGCGGTTGGCCATGAAGCGGTCGAACTCGTCCTGGTCCTTGGCGCGGCGCAATTCGCGGGCGTATTCGTCGAACTGGGTCAGCATCTCGTCGAGCTTGCGGCGCTCTTCGTTCAGCCGCTCAAGTTCCTTTTCGCGCCAGTCGTCGAAAGCGACGTTGCCGGTGCGGGCGGAACCATTGCCCCAGCGCGCGGCCTTGTCGGAACCGCGGCGGCAACCGGCGAAGATGCCGTCGGTCGCGCGGTTGACGTCACGCTTGAAGCCATCGAGGCGGTCGCCCCAGATGATGTAGGCGAGCATGGCGAAGCCGAGTGGCCAGAACACCATGAAACCCACAACCATCAACGCGATGGTTGCCGGCGTCCAGGCCGGACGGATCAATGCGGATGTGTTCATTTTCTCCCATTCCTTCGGTTGGAGACAGCCAAACCCGGCTGCGTGGAATCGAAATGGGAAGAGAAAAACGGCGATTCAAGACAATGTCCGCCAAATCCGGACAAGCATCTGAAATGTTTATCGCTTTTTGATCATATCGAGGAAAAGCACGACCAGCCCGGCAATCAGGCCCCAGAATGCGGCGCCAACGCCGAACAGCGTCAGACCCGACGCGGTGACGACAAAGGTGACGGTGGCAGCCATGCGATCCGCCTCTTCCTTCAGCGCGATAGAAAGCGCGTTGGCGAGCGACGCCATCAGCGCCAGGCCCGCCACCAGTACGATCAGGCTCTGTGGCAGCACCGCGAAGATCGCCACCAGCGAAGCGCCGAAAATCGCAAAGATGAGATAGGCGAGCGCATAGAACGGCCCGGTCTTCCAGCGCTCGGCGGGGTCGGGGTGGACGTCCGGCCCGGTGCAGATCGCCGCCGAGATCGCCGCCAGATTGGTGGTCGAGCCGCCGAACGGCGCCGACAGCAGCGAAAACAGGCCGGTGACGCCGATCAGCGGGCCGGGCTCCGGATGGTAGCCGGCGGCGCGCAGCACGGCGAGGCCGGACAGGTTCTGCGAAGCCATGGTGACGAGATAGAGCGGCAGTGCCAGCCCGATCACCGCCTTGGCGGTGAAATCAGGCGCAATCAGCGTCAGCGTCGACAGTTCCGGTGTCGGCAGGCCGCCGACACGGCCGGTGAGGAAAGCGGCGAGGCCACCGCCGATCAGCACCGCCAGCACCGACAGCGCCGGGTTGAACAGGCGGATGACGAAGAAGGCTGCAATCAGCGGCAGGATCAGCCACGGGTCGATGGGAATGGTCTTCACCGCATTGAGCGCGAAGGTGACGACGATACCGGCCAGCATGCCCGAGGCGACGGAAGGCGGTATTCTCGAGATCAGCTTCGTCAGGGGCCGAAACAGCCCGGTGGCGATCAGAAGGACGCCGGTGACGATGAAGGCGGCGACGGCCTCACCCATCGAAAAGCCGCTCGATGCCGCGATCAGCGCCAGGCCCGGCGTCGACCAGGCGGT
>NZ_RZPI01000919.1:0-1699 GCF_003998715.1 Mesorhizobium sp. M7A.F.Ca.CA.002.15.2.1 | reverse complement strand
CTTGCCTTCGGCGCTTTCGACCCCGATGTCGCCGCCCATCAGCTCGACGAGCCGCGAGGTGATGGCGAGGCCGAGGCCGGTCCCCTCGTGCCGCCGCGTCGATGAAGTGTCGACCTGGCTGAATTTCTCGAAGACCAGTTTCAGTTTTTCCTCGGGGATACCGATGCCCGTATCGGTGACCGAAATGGTGAGCTTCGTTCCGGCTGGAACCCTCTCGCCGGTGACGTCGACCAGCACATGGCCCTCATCGGTGAATTTCACCGCATTGCCGAGCAGGTTGGTGACGATCTGCCTGATGCGGCCGACATCGCCGATGAATAGGCTCTCGAGCCGAGGCTCGACACGTACGATCAGCTCGAGGTCCTTCTCCTTGGCGCGCGTCGACACCAGCGTCGCCACGTCCTCGATCGCCTCGGCCAGATTGAAGGGCGCCGGATCGAGCACCAACTGACCGGCATCGATCTTGGAGAAATCCAGTATGTCGTTGATGATGGTGAGCAGCGCATTGCCCGACTTCACGATGATGTCGGTAAACGTCTTCTGCTTCGGGTCGAGGTCCGATTTGGCCAGCAGTTCGGCCATGCCGAGCACGCCGTTCATCGGCGTGCGTATCTCATGGCTCATATTGGCGAGGAATTCCGACTTGGCGCGGTCGGCGAGCACGGCGCGCTGACGCGCCTCGCGCAGTTCGGCCTCCCGCATCTTCAGCTCGGTGATGTCGGTGGTCGAGCCGATCAGGTAGAGCGAACCGTCGGAGGCGATCATCGCGCCTTTGCGGGCGAATTGATGCCTGACGCTGCCGTCGGCCAGCGTGACCGTCTCTTCGACCTCCTGAGTTTCGCCGGTGCGCAGCACGGCGAGGTCGCCATTGACGAAGGCCTCGCCATCCGGCCCGAAAATCTCGATGTCGGTCTTGCCGATGGCCTCTTCCTTGCTGAAGCCCGTCAGATCGCACCAACCCTTGTTGACATAGAACTGCCTGAGATCGGAGCGCTTGGCGTAGATCGATACCGGCACATTGTCGATCAGGCTGCGGAACACCTCGTTCTCGCGCATGCTTTCTTCCAGCGCACGCTCGCGTGCCTTGACGTCGGTGATGTCGGTGCTCGAACCGACCAGATGCACCGACCCGTCCAGCGCCACCAGGCGGCTCTTGCGGGTCATCAACTGCCGAACCGTGCCGTCGCGATGGGTGACGGGTTCCTCGACCTCCTTGACGACGCCCGTCACGGCGACTTGCGTGTCGTCATGGCTGTAGCCATCCGCGTCCTGCGCGCCGAACAACTGCCGGTCGGTGCGGCCGATGACATCCTCCTTGGCCAAGCCGGTGATCGCGCACCAGGCCTTGTTGACGAATTCGATGCTCAGGTCCTGCGCCTTGATGAAGGCGGCCACCGGCAACTCGTCCATCACATGCCGGAACAGGTCGATCTGGCGCATGGAATCGCGCAATGCCGCCTCGCGGCTCTTGATCTCGGAGATGTCGACGCGAACGCCGATGAAGGTGCCGTCGTCGGTCCGCATGTCGTAGACCTGATACCAGCGGCCATCGGGATTGTGACGCTCGTAGGAGGAACTGGGCAAGCGGTAGCGGGCGAGGATCGCGTCCAGCCAGCGGTCATGATCGCTGTCGTAGAGCTGGTCGATTTGCGGATCGCCGCTGCTGCGGAAATAGCCGTTCGCATGACCCAGCACGAGT
>NZ_RZPI01000918.1:0-1706 GCF_003998715.1 Mesorhizobium sp. M7A.F.Ca.CA.002.15.2.1 | reverse complement strand
CATTGAACCGCTGCCGCACGCGGATATCGGTGACGCCAGCTGACGGATCGACGCTCAGCGTATTTCCATGGATATCAAAAGTCAGCGCGCCATTGTCGGGCGTGCCGGAGGCACCAGCCTGGCTCGAGGTTATCCCGCCATTGACGCGGATCGCCTCGAGCGCGGCTGCGGTCGTCGTGCTGACGGTGTTGTTGGTGATGGTGGCATTGACGATCCCATTGCCGTCGCCGTTCGCGACCAGGATGCCATAGTTCGCGACGTGCGTGACAGTGTTGCCGTCGAGCTTGACGGTCACCGTGTTGCTGCCGGTGGCGGTCCCGTTGATGGAGACACTGATACCTGGTCCGGTGCCGGAATCCGCGTTGTTGATGTTGTTGTTGAGGATGTTGCCCGTGAACAGGCCACGCACGACCGGCGATGCGGCACCGCCGCGGTTGACGTTGATCTGCGAGCCCGCGCCGCCGGCACCAAACAGGGTCGCATAGTTCGCCGTGGTGAAGGTCGCGTTCAGCACATTGAAATTATAGGTGCCGGCGCCGTTCTGATCCATGTCCACGCCAACGAAATTGTCGGTGAAGGTGCCGCCGCTGCCGGCGACGCCGGCCTGGCCGACATCGAAATCGATGTTGCCCGAGCCGTTGTTGATGAGCTGGATACCTCTCGCGAAATTGCGCAGGAACGACGAGTTCGTGACAAGGCCGGTGATGTTGGCGGTGCCGTCGGCCTGCAGCAGCAGGCCGACATTGCCTGGCGGTCCCACGGAGGTGTCGCGGAAGGTCGAGCCCGAAACAGTGATGTTCAACGTGCCGCTGTTGTTGAAGACGTTGAAATTGTCCTCAAGGCCGTTCGCGATCACCGAATTGGTGATGGCGACGGTGCCGGTCAGGCCGTTATGGGCGGCGTCGGCGGCGCGGAAGCTGATCGAGCCTTCGTCGGCCGCGGCGCTGGTGCCGTTCGTGCCAGAGGTTGCGTTCACCACGCTATTGGTGAGCGCGAAGCCATTCACCTCGAACCCTCGGATACCGAAATTGTCGAAATCGTTCAGCTGCAGACCATTGAGCTGCACATCCTTCGTATTGCTGAGGTAGATGCCGGTGCCTTGCGTGGCGCTGCCATCGGCGCCGGTCTTGTTGGCGATGACGCCCCCGCCGGTCGCGCCGACGTTGGCGCCATTTCCAGTCACATGCAAGCCGCCATTGCCGAGCGCCGTGCCGGTATTGACCAGGATGATGCCGTTGGCGCTACCGCCATTCGATGTGATGCTCTGGAAGACAAGGTTCCCCGAGCCGATATTCGTGTTCTCGACATCGAGCGCGGTGCCGGTCCCCGAATTGATCGTGCTGCCGGAGCCGGTGGCGGTAACCGTGCCGCCGCCGGTGGCGCTGAAGCCGGTGGTGTCGCTGGTTGAGGTATCGATCGCCAGCTTGTTGGTGAAGCTGATCGTCGTGCCGTTGGTGCCGCCATTGGCCACCAGGTTGATGCCGTCGCTAAAGCTATTCGATGTTATGGCGCCGTCGAACGAGATCGTGCTGCCGCCGCCGGCGGTGCCGGTGTGGTTCTGGACGTCGATCGCGGTGGCGTTGGCGGTGTGGGTAATGGTGCCATTGTAATCGATATTGGCCGAACCGCCCGAAACCAGGAACGCCGTACCCGTTGCACCGCTCAGCGCGCCGGAACCGAGGTCGACCGTGCCGCTGACGTTGGTC
>NZ_RZPI01000917.1:0-1711 GCF_003998715.1 Mesorhizobium sp. M7A.F.Ca.CA.002.15.2.1 | reverse complement strand
TGTTTAGCCGCCTGCCCGTGGAACAAATTCGCCCGGGCGGCTTCGGAAGCAAAACTCGCCGCGCGCGATGATCTGCGCGAACCACCGCTCGCCGACCTTTTGGGTCTCGATGACGCGGCCTTCCGCGCTTTCTTCTCCGGTTCGCCGATAAAACGCATCGGCCGCGATCGGTTCATCCGCAACGTGCTGATCGCCGCCGGCAATTCCGGCGATGCCTCTCTTGCCGACACTGTGCGCGCCTTGCTGGACGATGCCTCGCAGCTGGTGCGGGGCGCGGCAATTTGGGCGCTGGCGCGGCTGGTGCCCGATGCCGAATATTCAGAAAGGGCAGCCCTCGGCCTGAAAACCGAGAGCGACGAAGCCGTGCGCGACGAATGGCGTCTGGCGCGGCCAACCAGGGCGAATGCATGAGCGAAAAGCAGATATTCATCTTCGGCGCCGGCTATTCCGGCAGGGCTTTTGCTCGGGCCAACAAAGGCGCCGCGACGATCTTCGGCACGACACGCTCGCCGGAAAAATTCGAGACGCTACGGCAGGCCGGCATCGCCCCGCTGCTGTTCGACGGTGCGCTGACCGAGGAAATCGGCGATGCACTGGAAAAGACAACGCATCTGCTGATTTCGGTCGCCCCGGAGGAGGCTGGCGATCCCGTGCTGGGTGCCGCCCGAGAGGCAATCGCTCAAATGCCGGCGCTGGAATGGATCGGCTATCTCTCTACGGTCGGGGTTTACGGCAATTATGACGGCGCCTGGGTCGATGAAACGGCTGAATGCCGGCCGGTGTCGAAGCGTTCGATGATGCGGGTGGCGGCAGAGCAGGACTGGCTGGAGCTGGGCCGCGAGATTCGCCGGCCGGTGGCGATCCTGCGACTCTCCGGCATTTACGGGCCGGGCCGCAATGCCCTGCTCAATCTGGAAAACGGCAGCGCAAGGCGGCTGGTCAAGCCCGACCAAGTGTTCAACCGCATTCATTGCGACGACATTGCAGGCTCCCTGTGGCAGCTCATCCAAGGCAATAAAGGCGGCATCTTCAACGTCACCGACGATCTGCCGGCGCCGCCGCAGGACGTCGTCGCCTATGCCGCATCATTGATGGGCATCGAACCGCCGCCCGAGATTCCTTTCGACGCCGCCCAACTTTCGCCCATGGCGCGGTCCTTCTATGGCGAGAACAAGCGCGTCGGCAACGCGGCGATCAAGGCGGCGGGCTATTCCCTGCGCTTTCCGGACTACCGCGCCGCCTTCGACCATATGTGGGCGAGCGGCGACTGGCGCGACGGCGAGGCGCGCAGCCCGATGAAGCGCTAAAAGCAATTCCAGGAAAAGTGTGACACGGTTCTCCGTCCGGGATTGCGTCAAAACAGAGATAGAGCGGTTCACCGTTTCGGTGAACCGCTCTATCGATCGAAGCGTTCCGCGTTGCATGCTATGATTCGGCCTGGTGGGGATCCGGTTTCATGAAAACACCGATACAGCCATCTCTCGGCAAAAAATTCAGGCTGGCGGCCGCTCTCGGCCTGTTCGTCCTTGCCGGTCTAGCCGTACGGCCGGCCGCGGCCGAGGAACGGGCAAAAGACCTGTTCGGCGCCAAGAAACTGCCAGCCGCGAGCGCGGCGCAATCGATCGGCTTCTATTCCAAGGGCTGTTTTGCCGGCGGCGTCGCCATTCCCATGGACGGTCCGACCTGGGAGGTGATGCGGCCGTCCCGCAAC
>NZ_RZPI01000916.1:0-1740 GCF_003998715.1 Mesorhizobium sp. M7A.F.Ca.CA.002.15.2.1 | reverse complement strand
CTACTCCCTGCGAGCATCATGCCCTACCAATCCCCGATCTCCCCCGGCCGTTCCTGGTATGAGGACACGGCCGGTCCGCGGCCTGAATACCCGGCGCTGGATGGCGACCGGACATGCGACGTCGTTGTCATCGGCGGCGGCTTTACCGGCCTGTCGGCGGCAGCGCATCTGGCCAAGGCGGGCGCCAATGTCGTTTTGATCGAGGCGTATCGCTTCGGTGATGGCGCCTCCGGGCGCAATGGTGGCCAACTTGGCACCGGCCAGCGCGCCTGGGCCGAAGACCTGGAGGCCGAGTACGGCTTGTTCCGCGCCAAGGCTCTGTTTGATCTTGCCGAAGAGGCGAAGGCGCATCTCCTCGAATTCACTGCCGCCAACCAGATCGATATCGACTATATGCCGGGCCAGCTCTCGGTGGCGCACAAGCCGCGCTATGTCGATGACTACAAGGCGCATGCCGAGATCATGGCGAGCCGTTTTTCCTACCCGCATATCTCGTTCATGGATGCCAGGGAGACGGCGGAGCGGCTGGGCTCGACCGCCTATTTCGGCGGCACGCGCGACACCGGCACAGGGCACATCCATCCGATGAAGCTGGTGATCGGCACAGCGCGGGTGGCAGCGCTTGCAGGCGCGCAGCTGTTCGAGGGGACTCAATCAACCGGCATCATTTCCAGTGGCGGCAAGATCAAGGTTTCGACGTCGAGAGGCACGGTGACGGCGCAGAAATGCCTGATCGCGGTCAACGCCTATGGCGGCGCGCTCGAGCCGGTGAGTGCCGCGCACGTCATGCCGATCGGTTCCTTCATCGGCGCGACCGTGCCTCTGGGAGCCGACTCGAACGTTTTGCGGGGCGGCGAGGCGGTCGACGATTCCCGCTTCGTCGTGCGCTATTTCCGCAGATCGAAGGACGGGCGGCTGCTGTTTGGCGGACGCGAGGTCTATGGCGTCAACGATCCCCGGGATATCCACATCCACATCCGTCGCCAGATCGCGGAACTCTATCCGGCGCTCGGGGATGTCGAGATCACGCATGGCTGGGGCGGCTATGTCGGCATCACGGTGCCAAGAAAGCCGTTCGTGCGCGAAGTGATGCCCAATGTGATCTCGGCCGGCGGCTATTCCGGCCACGGCGTCATGCTGTCGAACTACTTCGGTAAACTCTATGCCGAAACCGTTGCCGGCAACCGCGACCGGCTGAAGCTGATCGAGGATCTGAAAATCCCGCCTTTCCCTGGCGGCCGGCGTTTCCGCACGCCGCTGCTGTTCCTGGCGCTCAACTGGTTTGCGCTGCGCGACAGGATCTAGCCGGCCGGCCTGATGTAATATTGTAATATTTGTTGTAACATTTGTTGCCCGTGCGACGCATTGCGCAATTTCCCGCAAAGGCGCAGAATCCTCTATGTTGGCGTACTGATGCCACAATCGCAGGCGAAAGCTGCCGGTTCTGGGCGATTGTTCGGGGATTGTTGCGGGCCTGCCCGCGTTGTTTTTGGGACCGATGCGGATCAGACGCCGGACTTCCGGCACCGATTGAAAGAACGTCGGCCCGCTTATGGAGGTGGCAAGAGTGAGAGAGCCCTTCAGTTTCGGTACGCCGGAACGTCGGCGCTTTGCCATGCAGTTCGGATACGACATGCGGCCGTCCTTCTGGCAGGAAGTCCGTTCGAACTCGCATCTGGTGATTGCCGCGATCGGCACCGCCGCACTGCTTGGCGTCGCCGCCGTGGCGCTGTGGCTGGC
>NZ_RZPI01000915.1:0-1741 GCF_003998715.1 Mesorhizobium sp. M7A.F.Ca.CA.002.15.2.1 | reverse complement strand
CGCCAATCCGCTGCGCCGGCTGTCGGCGGCGGCGGTGCGAGTGCGGCGCGGCGTCAAGAGCCGTGAGGAGATCCCCGACTTTTCCGACCGCCAGGACGAGATCGGCAATCTGTCGATCGCCATACGCGACATGACCAACGCGCTCTACGCCCGGATCGAGGCGATCGAAAGCTTCGCGGCCGATGTCTCGCACGAGCTGAAAAACCCGCTGACGTCGCTGCGCAGCGCGGTGGAGACCTTGCCGCTGGCCAAGAACGACGATTCGCGCGGCCGGCTGATGGATATCATCCAGCACGATGTCAGGCGGCTGGACCGGCTCATCACCGATATTTCCGACGCATCGCGCCTGGACGCGGAACTCGCGCGTGAAGATGCGGGAACGGTCGATTTGAAGAAATTCATCACCGATCTGGTCGCCGTTTCGCGCGAAGCGACGCGCAACAAGAAGGCGGTCGAGATCGAGTTCAAGGCCGCCAAACTGCCGCAGGGCGTCAAAGGCTATGTCGTCGTCGGCCATGATCTGCGCATCGGCCAGGTCATCACCAATTTGATCGAGAACGCCCGTTCCTTCGTTCCCGAGGATCATGGCCACATCAGCCTGTCGCTGGCGCGTGCCGGCAAGTTCAACATCGTCACCGTCGACGACAATGGCCCCGGCATCCGCGCCGACAACATCGACCGCATCTTCGAACGCTTCTACACGGACCGGCCGGCCGGCGAGGCGTTCGGCCAGAATTCGGGCCTTGGCCTGTCGATATCCAGGCAGATCGTCGAGGCCCATGGCGGCACGCTCACCGCCGAGAACATCCCCGGCACCAAACCCGGCGAGATCAAGGGCGCGCGTTTTGTGGTGACGTTGCCGGCCGAAGGCTGAGAGCATGAATTCCAACCATGCCTGGTCCAGCCGTGCAGCCTGAAAACATTCACGCGACAATGGTTTTGATCGGCGAGCGCGGCATTCTCATCACCGGAGCCTCCGGCTCGGGCAAGACGGCGCTGGCGCTGGCGCTCATAGATCATTGTCGCCAGCGCGGATCGTTCGCGCGGCTCGTCGGTGACGATCAGCTCTTTGTCGAGGCGCATGCCGGGCGGCTTCTGTGCCGCGCTCCCGCCGCCATAGAAGGCCTCGTCGAGGTGCCTGGGCTCGGCCCCCGGCCTCTGCCATTCGAGCCGGCAGGCCTCGTCGACCTGCATGTCCACCTGGTGCCGGCCGATGAAGCGCCGCGCTTCCAGGAGGATGCCGCTAGCAGCATCGTGGGTTGTCTGGTGCCACAGGTCGATGTGGTCGAACGCAATATCCCGGCGGCCTTACCGGTCGTGATGGCGCGGCTGTCGATCGCGCCTTTTCTATGATCCGCTCCGGGTTTTTTGCTGCAATGCGTCAAAATGGCATGCGCCTGCGCAATTTTGGGCTTGTCAACGGGCCGCGCGTCGACAAGATAGCGCTCCCGCCGCCTGGATTGGCTGGCGAGCATAAAATGCGCCTGTGAAGCGGCGATGACGGGAGCCACCAAAGAATGATCGGACTCGTGCTTGTAACGCACGGTCAACTGGCCACCGAGTTCCGACATGCCGTCGAACATGTCGTCGGGCCACAAGACAATTTCGAAACCGTGGCGATCGGTGCCGACGACGATATGGAGCAGCGTCGGCGCGACATTGTCGACGCGGTTGCCCGTGTCGACACCGGGGCGGGCGTCATCGTGCTGACCGACATGTTCGGCGGCACGCCCTCCAATCT
>NZ_RZPI01000914.1:0-1741 GCF_003998715.1 Mesorhizobium sp. M7A.F.Ca.CA.002.15.2.1 | reverse complement strand
CCGCAAACCCAGTATCTGTTTGCCGGCCTGATCGAGGTGTTTCGCGACAGCGACACCGGTCGCCTGGCGATGATCCCGCTTTCCGATCTGCGAAAGCTGTTTCCGCTGAAGGCGGGGACAAAGGCCGCGATAGAGTTCGTCGAGCTGTCGCCGAACAAGCCGCCGAAGGGCACCAAGACGCTGAGCCTGGTCGTCAAGGGCAAGGAGACATTCAGCCTGGGCGAGTGCAAATACAATGTCCTGGCGGTCAAGGAGACCTTCAAGAACGGTGCCGGCGAGACGCTGGATTCATTTACCGCCCTCTATGCGCCAGATCTGCAAGCCGCGCTCGCGCGGCGCTACGATGAAGGCACCAGTTCGGAATCCGTCAACGGCTACGAGACGATCAAGCCGCTGGCCGAGTAGCTGAACCAGAGCACGGCGAGTCAAGGGGTTCCCGGCCGTGGCAGTATCCTGTTGCGTCGCCTGGCCGCCAATGCGCCCTGCGATGGCGACGGCGCGCTTCGCTCAAGTCCCGCCAGACAATCCCGCAGCACACCGGCATCCTGCGTGGCCTTGGCCATCGACATCGCTCCGGAATAGGCGGCGACCGTCAGCGCGGCGAAGCGTTCGGGGTCCGTGCCCTCGTCCTTGCCCACCTGCTGGTCGGCATGCAGCTTGTCGGCAATCGCGCGCCGCCACCCGGCAAATATCCCGGCAAGGGCAATGCGGAAATCCGGGTCGGCAAGCGACAGTTCGTGCGCCAGATTGTTGAGCGGACAGCCGCGCACGAAACCCTGCTGCTCCAGTTGCGCCGCCACGGCCTCGAACACCGCGCGCACGCCTTCGCGGGCCGACGCCGCCGCCAGCACCGGCGCGATCCATGTCTCTTCGACCGCTGCCGCCACACGCTCGTCGATCACCGCCAGCGCGAGCGCCTTCTTGGTCGGGAAATGGTGATGCAGCGCACCGCCGCTGACACCCGCCGCCGCCATCAGGTCGCCGATGCTGGAGGCGTGATAGCCGCGCGCCTGGAACGCGTCCTCGGCGACATCGAGCACTTTCTTGCGCATGCCTTCAGGGTCGTTGATGCGTTTTCCCGGGCGCGGTTTTGGTTGAGCGATCATCTCTGCTGACATTGCCGGACATTAGCATATTGACAAAACAGGACAACCGGTCTGTTTTACAAACAGGACAATCACCCTGTTTTGGAGAATGCCGGATGAACCTGCCCCAGAACGTCGCGCCGAAACCCTCGGCGCTCGCCTCGCCTGTCGTCGAGTTGCGGCAATACACGCTGAAGCCAGGCCAACGCGACACGCTCATCGACATCTTCGACAGCAGGCTGATCGAGGGCCAGGAGGCCGCCGGCATGACCATCATCGGCCAGTTCCGGGATCTCGATCGGCCTGACATGTTCGTCTGGATGCGCGGCTTCGACAGCATGGATGCGCGGAAAAATGCTCTTGCCGCTTTCTATGGCGGGCCGGTCTGGGCGGCGCACCGCGATGCGGCCAACGCGACGATGATCGATTCCGACGATGTGCTGCTGCTCAAGCCGGCGTGGCCGGGCGCCGGCTTCGACCTTGCGGGGGCGCAGCGGCCAAGCCTGGCCGGCGACGAAAAGCCCATTCGAAACAGGCCGCTGACCGGCATCGTTGTCATCGAGATTCATCATTTGCAGCCCGGCACGGAGGCAGATTTCACCACCCGCTTCGAGATTGAGACGGCGTGCCTGATGACGGCCGACGCACGCCTGCTC
>NZ_RZPI01000913.1:0-1744 GCF_003998715.1 Mesorhizobium sp. M7A.F.Ca.CA.002.15.2.1 | reverse complement strand
TTTCTCGGCATATTCGGTATTGACCTGCAGCCATTTGTCGAGGCCGGGCTCGGTGTCGGGCTTGATCGCGTCGGCCGGGCATTCCGGCTCGCAAACACCGCAGTCGATGCACTCGTCGGGATGGATGACGAGCATGTTCTCGCCTTCGTAGAAACAATCGACCGGACAGACCTCGATGCAGTCCATGTATTTGCATTTGATGCAATTGTCGGTCACGACATAGGTCATCGGTCGGCTCCGGGACGTCCCATTTTGTTGGGCTTTTTCCGTCAGGTAACGCCTTTGGCCGCTGCTTGCAAGGGCAGCCATTCCTGTCGGCATCAGCGTTTCGAAATGGAATTCCAGGCAGCCGGCGCCCCAGAGGCCGGCGACCTCATGCAGGGCTTCCTGTTTGCCGGGTTCAGTTTTGCTTCAAACACGTCGTTATCCTGGCAAGCGCCGCCTGTTTTTGGACGCCAGGCATCAATCTTCGCCGAGCAATCGGTCGGTCTGGCGACGTTCCTTCTTGGTCGGGCGGCCGCTGCCGGCCTCGCGCAGCCCCGGAATTGCATCGGGAGGGGCTTCGCCCTTCGGTGCGGGCGGTGGCGACATATCCTCGTAGAGCGTACGGGCTTCCTCGGCCGGGCCGCGTCGCGCACCCGCGCCGAGGACCTTCCAGATGAAGATGCGCCGCTCGAGCGTGATGGTCAGGACGTCGCCTGGCTTGACCTGATCGGAAGCCTGCGCTGCTTTGTCGCGATTGATGCGGACCCGGCCGGCGACGACCAGTTTCGCCGCCAGCGAGCGCGATTTCACGACGCGGGAGAAGAACAGCCATTTGTCGATGCGCTGGCGGCCTTCGGCAACCATCGAAGCGAGCCGGGTTCTACTTCTTCAATTGGTCGCGCAGAGCGGCGAGCTTGGCGAAGGGCGAATCCGGATCGAAACGCACCGGGCGCTCCTCGCGCGGCTTTGGCTGGAAGGCGGGCTTGCCGCCTTGCGGACCACCCTTGCCATCCGGCCTGCCACCCTTCCAGTCGGGACGGCCTTCGCGGCGGTCGGGACGCTCGCCCTGCGGCCTGTCACGTCGCTGTTCGCCTTCGGCCTGCGGCTTGGGTTTGAACTTCGAGCGGTCGAAGCGCGGCTTGCCGGCTCCATCGCGCCGTCCTTCATGGGCCGGACGCTCTCCGGGTGCAGCGGCGTTCGGTGCGCCGGCGTCCGCAGGCGCATCGCTTCGGCCGCGCGCTTGTCCGTTGCGTGGGCGATTGTTCCTGCGGTTGTCGTCGCGGTTGCGCGGGCGCTGTTCGAAACGACCCTGACGCCACAACAGGATGGGTTTTGGCGCTTCGGCTTCCGGGGCGGGTTCCCCGGTGGCTGCTTCAGTCACCGTCACGGGTTCGTCCGGCGCGGCGTCCGTTGCCGGCGCGGCATTTGACACCAGCTCGGCCGGTGCAACTTCTTCTGCCGCTGCGGCTTCAGTCTCGGCAGCTTCAGCCTCTGCCTGCGGTTCAACCGGTGCCGGTTCAGCAGCAGCCTCGGCAACAGGCGCTTCGTCTTGCACGGTTTCGACCGGAGCGTCCGCCTGTTCTCCCACGGCAGGCGCAGCAGGTTCCGCCGCGGCGTCGGAGGTCATTTCGGTCGCCGTTTCCGAAACGGCCACTGCGTCCGATGCCGGCTCCGACCCTTCGACTGCTGCCTCTGCTGCGGCGTCCGCCGCCTTGGTCTGCTCGGCTCGTGCAGCCTCTTCCGCCGCAAGCTTCGCCAT
>NZ_RZPI01000912.1:0-1757 GCF_003998715.1 Mesorhizobium sp. M7A.F.Ca.CA.002.15.2.1 | reverse complement strand
ACATAAGGCGCGGCGAAATCCTTGGATTTGTCGGCGCCTCGGGTGCTGGCAAATCCGTTCTGCTGCGCACCATTCTCGGCCTGACACGCAAGCAGTCGGGCACGATCAGGCTGTTCGGCGTCGATATCGAGAAGGCTGATGATGCCGAGCGTCTGCGCATCGACATGCGGCTTGGCGTGCTGTTCCAGCACGGCGCCCTGTTCTCGGCGCTGACGGTGCTGGAAAACGTCCAGGTGCCGATGCGCGAATATCTCGACCTGCCGCGAAAGCTGATGGACGAACTGGCGATGCTCAAGATCGAGCTGGTCGGGCTGCCGCCCGACGCGGCGCAAAAATTCCCATCCGAACTGTCCGGCGGCATGATCAAGCGCGCCGCGCTGGCGCGGGCGCTGGCGCTCGATCCCGACATCGTCTTCCTCGACGAGCCGACATCGGGTCTCGATCCGATCAGCGCGGCGGAGTTCGACGAGCTGGTGGTCAAGCTGCGCGATACGATGGATCTGACCGTCTACATGGTGACGCATGACCTCGACACGCTGTTCACCGCTTGCGACCGGGTGGCCGTGCTCGGCAAGAAGAAAGTGCTGGTCGAAGGCACCATCGACGACATGCTGAAGAGCGAGGAACCGTGGGTAAAATCCTATTTCCGCGGAAAACGCGCCCGGCAACTTGATCTTGCGGCGCGCGCATAGCCATAAGTGGGACAATGGAAACCAGAGCCAACTACGTCATTGTCGGCATCTTCACGCTGGCCGCGATCCTGGCGGCGTTTGCCTTCGTCTACTGGACGGCGGCGATCGGCGACAAGGGCGAGACGACGTTGCTGCGCGTGCGCATTCCGGGCTCGGCCTCCGGGCTCGGCCGCGGAAGTTTCGTGCTGTTCAACGGCGTCAAGGTCGGCGACGTCAAGCGCGTCTATATTGATGTCGACAATCCGACGGTTGCCATCGCCGATACCGAGATCGACCGCATGACGCCGATCACCAAATCGACGCAAGCCGATATCGGGCTTGCCGGCCTGACCGGGCAGGCCAACATCGAACTCAAGGGCGCCGATCCCAAGGAGGTAAAGCTCCTCGACCAAGCGGAAAAGGAAGGCAAGGTCGCCGAGATCGTCGCCAACCCGTCGGCGGTGACCAACCTCTTGCAGACGGCGCAGAATATCTTCACCCGCGCCGACAAGGTGCTGACCGAGCTCGAAGGCTTCACCAAGGACGTTCGCGGGCCGCTGACGCAGACCGTCCAGAACGTCCAGACCTTCTCCGATGCGCTGGCCAAGAATTCGGACGGCATCGACAAGTTCCTGTCCGCGGCCAGCACGCTGGCCGATGAGCTGAAAGGCGTTTCCGGCAAACTCGACGGCACGCTGAAGGCGGCCGAAGGCCTTCTCAACGCGGTCGACAAGGACAAGATCAAGAGCATCGTCGCCAATGTCGACGCAGTAACCGGTAACCTCAAGCAGACGTCGAAGCAGCTCGACGGCGTGATCAAGAACGTCGATACAGCCGTGGGGTCGGTCAACGACTTCGCCAAACGGACGCAAGGCACGCTGGCCAAGGTCGACAACGTGCTCGACGGTATCGATCCCGCACAAGTGCGCTCGGCGCTCGCCAACATCCAAAAGGCCAGCGAGAGCGCCGACAAGGCCGCCGCCGACATCGCGGAGGTGACCCACAAGTTCGCCAACCGGGCCGACGACATCGACCAGACGATCAAGGACGCAAAGCAGCTCGCGCAACGGCTCAACGATGCCTCGG
>NZ_RZPI01000911.1:0-1761 GCF_003998715.1 Mesorhizobium sp. M7A.F.Ca.CA.002.15.2.1 | reverse complement strand
GTCGACGACCGGTCGAGCGCCGATGCTGTTGTGCGTTCGCTCTACAGCGCCATCAGCCGGCACGAATTCGCTCGCGCCTGGGGGTATTTCGGCGATACAAAACCGGCAAAGGATTTCGACAGTTTCGTCAAGGGCTATGACGGCACCGACAAGGTCGAGGTCTTGACCGGGGCGGTTTCCGACGAAGGGGCGGCCGGCAGCATTTTCTACAACGTGCCCATCGCCATCCGCGCCACCGACAAGAGCGGCGGCGAAAAGGTTTTTGCGGGCTGCTACACGCTGCGCCAGGTGAATGCCCAGATCCAGGCGGAGCCACCCTTCGATCCGATCCACATCGAGAAGGGGGCACTGAAACCCTCCGCCGCCGATTTCGAGGAGGCGCTGCCGCCAAGCTGCGGCGATGGGCCGCCGCCACCGAAGAAGGACACTGCGCTGGAGCAGGCAAAGAAGGCGTTTCTGGCAACCTATGGCGGCCAGTGCGACAAACAGTTCCTGGCCGACGAGCCGACGGTCTTTTCAATCAAATACAAGGACAAGGATGCGCAGCCCGGCGACCCCGACAAGGAGACGCGGCTGTTCCATTTTTCCTGCTCGGCCGCCGCCTACAATGAAAGCTCGGTCTATTATATGACCGACGAGACATCGGCCGTGCAGCAATTGCAATTCGCCGAACCCAAGATGGACATCCGCTACGAGAACAATGACAGCAACGGCAAATTGCTGGGCATGAGCATCGTCGGTTTCCAGACGTCCGGCTGGGCGGTCAATTCCGACTATGACGAGGCCACCCAGACGATCACCACGTTCAACAAGTGGCGCGGGGTCGGCGATGCTTCCGACGCCGGCACGTATCTGTTCCGCAACGGCAATTTCTCGCTGGTCCAGTACGACGTCGATGCATCATATGACGGCGAGCAAAATCCCGAGACTGTCGTCGACTACAACACTGCGCCTTGAGCGTCACACGGGCTTGCAGGCAGCCTGTCAGGGCGACTTCGACAGCATCCAGTTGAGCGTGCCGCGCCAGTCGGTCATGCGGATCGGGGTGCCATGGGTGCCGGTCTCGAAACGAACGAAACGGGTCGGGTAAGTCTTCGATTTGGCCAGGATCGAGCGAAAGAATGCCTCCTGATTTGCCACTGGGAAGACCACGTCGTGACTGCCCTGGCCGAAAAAGACCGGCACACGGCGCTTGAATGCTGGGCTGGTGAAAAAGCTCTCATCCCATAGCGAGCCGAGCAGCAGCAGGCCGTTGATGCGGCCGCCCATGTCCTTGCGCGCGGCAAGCTTCCAGCACAGCGCACCACCCATCGATCCGCAGGCAACGAAGATCTTCGCGCCTGGCGACCGGTCGGCATAGTGACCGATCAGCGCTGCCACCTGCGCTGCTCCCTTGTCGCCGAAATCGGTAAAATCCGGGCTAAGGTAGAGGCCGCCATTGCTGGCCATCAGGTTCTTGAGCCGGTTGAAATTGCCGCCGAAGGTGAAGTCGTCGACGCCTTGCTTGCGGCTGCCGCCCTGCCCGTGCAGGTAAAGCACGATGATGCCGGCGCCCTCGGTCTTGCCGACGGCGAAATGCCTGATATCGCCGGCGTCGGTTTTCAGCAACAGATCCTGCTGCACCTTGCGCACGCTGGCGTCGGTATATTGGGCGTTCACCCGCCGCTCGGGCACCTGGTCACGCTGGTTGATGTCGCGCATCTCGCGGTAGTCGATGACCGTGTAGGCACCGTTGCTGTCGGACGACAGCGTGGGCGGATA
>NZ_RZPI01000910.1:0-1768 GCF_003998715.1 Mesorhizobium sp. M7A.F.Ca.CA.002.15.2.1 | reverse complement strand
AACACGATCAGACCCCATGGCGATGTCCCCGCCAGACGGTCGATGACCCAGCCGATGCCGGCACCCACCACCACCCCGGCGATAAACTCGCTGGAGAGTTTGAGCGCCTGACCATAACCGGCCACACTGCCCGCTTTCGCGTCGTCTTTCCCCTCGAGCCGGCCCGGCCGCCTTGTCGCAAGCGAAGCTTCAAGGTCACGGCGGCGGCGCTCAAGATCGTCGTCGCGGATGTCGGGTTCATGCTGATTGCCGCGGCCGGTTTCTCCGGTTCCGTCTGGCCCATTCTTGTCGGCCATCGCAACCCCCCTGCCCGGTCAGACCGTCACCGTCCGTCCGCTTCTAAAGTCGCCGGCAACATAGTTAGAGGGTTTGCGCCCGTCAAGCCACGGGCGGAAGTTCATTGCCATGTATTTTAGGCAATAAAATCAATGAATTACGAAGGTGCGACATCGTGCCCGCCAGGATGACGAGGATGCATGGCGCGAATCCCCCGCGCAATGGCTCTTTGATCGGCTGCGCGCCACATCAAGGATCAGCGGCTGCTCCGCACTCAGCTCCAGCCGCCGCCATAGGTCCGATAGAAGATATGCAGGCCGATCTTGGTCATCTTCTGCATCGTGCGCGCCCAGCCGGGGTGGACATATTGGGCATAGTAGTGGGTCGACGATCCGACTTCCGGAATGAAGATCTTGCCGGCGGTGACGGCCATGGCGATCTCCTGGGCGGTCTTGTAGGCGGCTGGGCTATCGATGCGCTTCTTCCTGCCGTCGCAGGCGAAGGAGAACTGGCAACGGTTGAACCAGCTGTCGTTCTGGTAGACGACGCCGCAGATCGAATTCGGATAGGTCGGATTGCGGACGCGGTTGAGGATGACCTGAGCGACAGCGGCTTGGCCGCGCACGGATTCGCTCCTCGCCTCGAAATAGATTCCGTTGGCAAGGCATGCCTGCTCCTTCTTGGAGAAGACACTCGCCGGCAGCGGGTTCTGGATCCACGAATGATCGCCCTTGGCCATCGGCGGAATGAAGCGGCCCTCATTGGGCTGCTCGTCCTGAAGCAGGGCCTCGAAGGGCGATGCCTTGGCATAGTCCGGCTCGGATTGCGCATAGGCGGTGGCCAGCACATCCGGATGGTCGTTGTTGACCAGCGCCGCCAGCATGGCCGGCACGCCGGGATCCGGCTTCTTGTCCTCGCGCGCATGGAATGCCGCGGCGATCTGGATTTCCTTGCCTTTGATCTGCGGCTTGGCGAAAGCCATTTTCAGGCCGCTGTCCATGCTGGGTCGCAGCAAGGAGGAGGTGCGCTCGAAGATCGAGCCGGCGTTGAAGTTCTTCGGGGGTGCGACGGGAGACATCTGGACGATGCGCCCTTTCTTCTCGGCGCGCACGACGCGGTCCTCATCGGGCGTGGCGCTGACCTTGCCGCCCTTGCCGCGAAACGACACGTTGCCGACACCGGCCAGGTGGACGCCCGATCCGGAAATGGAGCCGGTGACATCGGAATCGACAAAGGGCATCTCGGCCGCGTGGGTCGAGCCGGCGACGGATTTCTCGACATAGGAATTCCAGCGCGTGCTCGATGCTTCGAGGCCGGAAACGAGGCTCGTCATGTCCTGATAGGCGGCGACGGTCGGAAAGCCGATCCAGATGCCGAAACCGATGACGAGCGGACCCAGAAAGCCACGTTTTCTCTCACCGGCGGCGGCAACCAGCCGCTTCAACACACGTCGATGCACGGAACTCTCTCCAGGAACGCTACAGACCCCACT
>NZ_RZPI01000090.1:0-11802 GCF_003998715.1 Mesorhizobium sp. M7A.F.Ca.CA.002.15.2.1 | reverse complement strand
GTCCTGGGCCTTGGCGAGGACGGCATCCACCCGGGTCCTGGCATCTGCTTCCGAAAGCCCCGTGCGAACGGCGACCAACTGCGACAGATAGGTTTTGTCGTCTGCGGAAACCTCGCCTGCCGCGGCCCTTGGCGGCAGGCAGCGCGACGATGAGGAAGCGGTTTTTATCACCAACCGTTGAACTGCACTTGCAACAAAGCCACTCTGGCCCGCCCGGAGCGGCTTTGCTTTGAAGTTGTCGAGCGGCGCTGCCACGACCCCGTTCGCTGAAATCCGTTCTTATTTTCGGGGAGGAATCGCCGGCACTTCGGCTTGGCTCGGCTCCAGTTTGCGACCGAGGTCGACAGCGTCGCGCAGCACGGCGAGATGCGAGCGCGGCTGATCGCCGGCAGCAACCTCGATACCGGTCGCCGCCAACGACCAGTACAGCGTGTGGGTGAAGACACGGCCGAGGGAACCGCGCAGCTCGACCTGAACGTTCTCCACGCCCGGGCCGAAATTCTCCGCCATCGGCCCTGAGATCGGATCGCCCGTCAGCCAACCGTTGCCGCGGTCGAAGATATTGGTCCAGCGCGTCGCAGCAAACACCGCGCCATGATGCACCGCCCGCTGTGGCTTGCCGGAAGAACGGTTGCGCCCTTCCTGATAAAGCACGGTGCCACCGGCCGCCGCTCCCTCGGCAATCGGCGGACATGCCGAGAACAGGCGCTCGGCGATGCCGCGCCTGAATTCGGCGAGATTGTGCGTCACCAGAAATTCGCTGTGGGTCAGCGGGCTACCAAGCGTGACGAAATCGCTGATCTTCCAAGGCCGATGGCTGTCGTCCCTGGTGCGCAGTTGGCGATAGAGCTCCCACTGATCGCGCCGGAACCCGGCAAGATCGTCAAGGCTGCCGGGCCATGCCGAGCCGTCGGCAACAAGCGTCGCCTTGTCGATGGCGTGGATAGCCTTCAGTTTCGCCTTGTCGCGGATGGCCTCGAGTTTTCGGGGCCTGAAATCGGACCACAAGATCTGCAACAGGTCATAGGCGATCATCGAGCCGAGGCTGTGCGAGACCAGCACGATGCGATCGTAGGTATCGTCCATCATCAGACGCTTCAGCAGCTTCAGGCCGCGGTCGCGGATCAGCGCCCGCTTCTCTACCGTGGCCGCTTCAGCGCGCACATAGCCCGCGACATCGCCGAAATAGGGAAGGCCAAAACGGTCCACCGACCAGATGACGAACGAGGCCAGGATGGTGACGAGGACGCCGACGGTCCACGAAATCTGCTGCTGCCAAACCGACGTCGCAAGCGCGAGCGTCGCGACCAGGACGATGATGGCGGCAACCAGAGTGACCAGATAGAGCTTTCGGGCGTCCGGCGGTATGTCGGTGGGCTTGCGCCACAGCAGATTTGTCACCCAGGCGGCAAGCCGGCCTCGCGTCGTGCCCTGCGTGATGTCGGCCCAGTAAAGCTCGTAGAAGTCGGTGCGGCGGCCATCGACATCGTAGGGCGTGGTGATGCGGCGAAGTTCGTACGAATTGGTCCGGCTGTCGGGAGTGATCCAGCTCTGGTTGATCTTCGCGCCGGCGGGGTCGGCCGGATCGGCGACATGGGCATAAAACGGCGCGCGGTTGGGGTCATGGCTCCAGACAGCCTGGACAAAGCCTCGCAGCGTATCCATCGGCCGCTGTTCGCCCATGCCATGCACGATCACCACCGCCTGGCCAGGCTTGCGCGGCGCTTTCCCGGCGGGCGGCGATGCGATCGGGTCAGGCACCAACGTCTCCGTCGACGACAATCCCGCCGTCGAGGCGGGAATTCGTCATCGTAGCGCCGAAATCGCCGTCAAGCCAAGAAAGCCTGCCAAGAAAAAGCCCGGCGCGAAGCCGGGCGATTCTTGGCGTGTCCCGGCGCTTATCCCGGATCAGTGATCCATGGCTTTGACGATCTCTTCGGTCATCTTCTTGGCGTCGCCGAGCAGCATCATGGTGCCGTCCTTGTAGAACAGCGTGTTGTCGATACCGGCATAGCCGGAACCGAGCGAGCGCTTGACGAACAGGCAGGTGCGCGCCTTGTCGACGTCGAGGATCGGCATGCCGTAGATGGGTGAGGACTTGTCGTCGCGCGCGGACGGGTTGGTGACGTCGTTGGCGCCGATGACATAGGCAACGTCGGCTTGCGCGAACTCCGAGTTGATGTCCTCAAGCTCGAACACCTCGTCGTAGGGCACATTGGCTTCGGCGAGCAGCACGTTCATGTGGCCGGGCATGCGGCCGGCGACCGGGTGGATGGCGTACTTCACGTCGACGCCATTGGCCTTGAGCTTGTCGGCCATTTCGCGCAGCGCATGCTGCGCCTGGGCAACCGCCATGCCGTAGCCCGGCACGATGATGACTTTCTGGGCGTTCATCATGAGGTAGGCGGCATCGTCGGCAGAACCCTGCTTGACCGTGCGTTCGATGCCGTCATCGGCGGCCGCTGCCGTCTCCCCACCGAAGCCGCCGAGAATGACCGAGATGAAGCTTCGGTTCATGCCCTTGCACATGATGTAGGACAGGATCGCGCCGGATGAGCCGACCAGCGCGCCGGTGATGATCAGCGCCAGATTGCCGAGCGTGAAGCCCAGCGCCGCCGCCGCCCAGCCGGAATAGGAATTCAGCATCGAGACGACGACCGGCATGTCGGCGCCGCCGATCGGGATGATCAGCAGGATACCGAGCACCAGCGAGGCGGCAACGATCAGCCAGAAGACCAGCTTGGACTCGGTGGTGACCAGCAACACGATCAGCACGACGAGCGCGATAGCAAGTGCGGCGTTGATGAAGTGGCGTGCGCCGATCATGATCGGCTTGCCGGACATGCGGCCATCGAGCTTGAGGAAAGCGATGACCGAGCCGGTGAAGGTGATGGCGCCGATGGCGACGCCAAGGCTCATCTCGATCAGGGCCTGGGCATGAATGTCGCCATCCGTGCCGATGCCGAAGCTTTCCGGGGCATAGATCGCGGCAGCCGCCACCATGACGGCGGCGAGGCCGACCAGCGAGTGGAAGGCAGCGACCAGCTGCGGCATCGAGGTCATGGCGATGCGGCGCGCGGTAACGGCGCCGACGCCGCCGCCAATGGCAAGGCCGAGCACGATCAGGCCGAAGCGGCCGGCGGACGGGGTCGCCAGAGCCAGTGTGGTGGCGATGGCAATACCCATGCCGATCATGCCGTAGAGATTGCCCTGGCGGCTGGTGGTCGGATGCGACAGGCCGCGCAGCGCCATGATGAACAGGACACCGGAGACGAGGTAGAGGAAGGACGCGAAGTTGGCGTTCATGGCGCTCTACTTGTCCTTCTTCTTGTACATGGCCAGCATGCGCTGGGTGACGAGGAAGCCGCCGAAGATGTTGACCGAAACCAGCATCAGCGCGACGAAGCCGAAGCCCGCGGCAATGCCGGAGGCGGCGATGCCGACGGCAAGCAGCGCGCCGACGACGATGACCGAGGAGATGGCATTGGTGACGGCCATCAGCGGCGTATGCAGTGCGGGGGTCACCGACCAGACGACGTAGTAGCCGACGAAGATCGCCAGGACGAAGATGGCGAAGCGGAAGACGAAGGGATCGATGGCGCCGCCGGAGAGCGCATGCGCGGCATCACCGGCCGCGTCAGTGCCGCCGGGCGCGGTCGCCAGATTGTGCACCGCCAGCCGGACGGCGGCGGAGGCCTGGTCGAGCTGGTCGAGGGCTTTCTGCAGGGTCTGGTCCATCACGCGATCCCTTTCGGCTTCGACGAGGGCGACTTGGGTGCGGCCGCCTTCTTGGGCGCGGCTTTCTTGGGCGAAGCATCGGCGACCATGGTCTTGGCCGGGATCGCGGCCGGCTCGACATATTGGCCCTTTGCCGGCTGCTGGTCGGCTTTCACGAAAGCCGGATGAACCACCTTGCCGCCATCGGTCAGCATCGTTGCCTTGACCAGATCGTCGTCGCGATTGATGGCAAGCGTCTTGGCCGTCTTATCGACCAGCGTCTCGAGAAAGGCGAACAGGTTCCTGGCATAAAGCAGCGAGGCCGACGCCGCGATGCGGCCAGGCACATTGAGATGGCCGACAATCTTGACGTTGTTGGCGGTGGTGACCACCTTGCCGGCTTCGGCGCCCTCGACATTGCCGCCGCGCTCGACCGCGAGGTCGACGATCACCGAGCCCGGCTTCATCGAAGCGACCATCGCCGCCGAGACCAGCTTGGGCGCCGGCCGGCCGGGAATGAGCGCCGTGGTGATGACGATATCCTGCTTGGCGATGTGCTCTGATGTGAGTGCCGCCTGCTTGGCCTGATATTCCTTCGACATTTCCTTGGCGTAGCCGCCGGCCGTTTCGGCCGCCTTGAATTCCTCGTCCTCGACCGCGAGGAACTTGGCGCCGAGCGAGGCGACCTGTTCCTTGGCGGCGGGGCGAACGTCGGTGGCGGTGACAACCGCACCAAGCCGGCGCGCGGTGGCGATCGCCTGCAGGCCGGCGACGCCAACGCCCATGATGAAGACCTTCGCCGCCGGCACCGTGCCGGCCGCCGTCATCATCATCGGCAAGGCGCGGTCATATTCCGAAGCCCCGTCGATCACCGCCTGATAGCCGGCCAAATTGGCCTGCGAGGACAAAACGTCCATCGACTGCGCGCGGGTGATCCGGGGCATGAATTCCATCGAGAAAGCGGTGACGCCGGCCTTGGCAAGAGCTGCCACGGCGGCATCGTTGCCGTAGGGGTCCATGATGGCGATCACAGCCGCGCCGGGCTTGTAGCTCTTCAGCTCGGCATCACCAGGCCGGCGCACCTTCAGCACCACATCGGCCTTGGCGACATCGGAAGCCTTGCCGATAGCAGCGCCGGCGCTCGCATAGTCGGCATCGATGATGCGCGATTTCAGACCGGCACCGGCCTCGACGACGACGTCGAAGCCCAACGCCGCCAGCCGTTTCACCGTATCGGGCGAAGCCGCGACGCGCGGCTCGTTGGCATCGAGCTCACGAGGGATGAAAACCGTCTGTCCCACCGCATGATCCTTTCGGCCGGAAGCTATTTCCCGCAAGACGCCGGCCGGCCTCGCGGCGGCGCCGTGGACAAGATGTCGGAAAAATCTATCGGAGGATAAAGGCGCCGACAGCCAGAATCAGCACGAACAGAATGGTCGCCGAGAAGAAGCCGCCCGCGAAGAAGCCGAAGGCCATCGCCAGGAGCAGGGCGCCACAAAACAGCGAGCCGTACTTGGCCAGCGCGAGGAAGCCCGCATAGGTGCGGTCATGCTCGGCATAGTCCATCTTCGCGCCCAGTTCGACAGGACCAGTCGGCGAGTGATCAGCCATAGGAATACCCCTTCGAAGACATCTTTCAGGCACATAGCGAAAAGCCGCGCCGAGAGCAATGGCGCTATTGCCGCACAACAACCGACAACTGCCTCAAAGAAAGATTGAAGCCAGCAGTCGACGCCGCGACGGAGTCCGATCGCTGGATTCTGATGCTTGATGCGGAACTCCGAAGGGCGGACGCTTGCGTGGCCTAAGCCGGAGCCTCAGCCGGCTAGATGCGGAAATAGCCCGAGCAACCCGACGACGATCAGATAGAGCGCGACGATGTAGTTCAACAGCCTTGGCATGACCAGGATCAGCACGCCGGCGATCAGCGAGATGAGCGGGGTTAGCGCAAGTGTGGAAATGGTCATGGCGGGTTCCCTCAAAAACCTCAGATCGACCCGGAGCGCTGCTCGTGGCCTCACCCAGAACGCCGAAGTCGCCAAAAGGCTCCTGTCGGCCCTGCAAAATCGTGTGGATCCCTGCCGTATCAGGCGGCTTCGTGATAGTATTTTGCCGTCGGCAGGATGGTCAGCGGCGCGAGTTCCCCGACATGCGGCGTATCGAACAGCATGCGCTGCTCCATTGGCGTCGAGCGGAAGAACGGGAACCGTGAGAAGGACCGCTCGCGGATTGCGTTGACGTCGGCGCGGTAGAGCACGACCTTGTTGAAAACGCCCGGATAGGCGCGCGACTCGCTGATCTTCTCCGAGTAGTAGATACGCTTGTAGAAGCCGGCGTGATCCTCACGAATGGTCGACAGGCAGTAGGGCGCGTTGAAATGGAAGCACGCCATGCCGGCCAGCCGCAGCGTCAGGTAGGGAATCTGCGGGTAGACGCGCGACCATTCGGGATCGGACGCAAACCGGCTGGGACAGATGAAGCTCAGTCCGTCACGAAGCATCGGCATGACGATGTCGCCAAAGGCCTTGGTGGAAGGCGACATCGGCGTCGCCAAGGTGACGTGATGGATACGCAGCGTGCTGACGAGTTCCTGGTCGATATAGACCCCGAAGCGGTACACATTCGGTGCCTCGTCGAGCTCATCGTGAATGGTATGGTTTTCGTTGTCGGGCACCATATCGTTCGAGCGATATGACTTGTAGCGCAGGCGGTAGATGTCCTCGAGATCTTCGCCCTTGTCGCAGCGGCGGTACTCTGTCCGCTCAAGCATCGCCGAAACGTTGCGGGCGAAGCTGGACATGGTGTCGGCGGCGTCCTTGCCGTCCTCGCCCGTCACCGGACGAAGCGAACTCAACTGCACAATCATCAACTCAATCCCCGTACATTGCCGCCGCGATCCGACACTACGACAGGGTCTTGGGATGTAAAAGATGAAAACAGGAAGCAGCCCGTTTACCAGTCGTTAAGGTTAACGATTGCTAAAATAAAACTAAAATTGGTGGTTTTCTTCGTTTTCTGCGTCGCGACGGGGAAAGAGCGTGTCTCGAACATGACGGGAAGCGGCTGAAATTCTGGCATGGCCCGCGATGTGCAAAGAAACCTCGAATGCAGTGAATGCCTAAAGCCTGGGCGCCTGTTCAATCCTGATGGAAACAGGGATGGGCTCTCAGTGCCTGGGCACCATGCGCCAGGCGCCGCAAATCAGCGGCGTACCGCCTTTTTGGCGGTCCTGATATCCTTGGCGAAGGGCCATACCGTGTTCGACATCGTCTCGATGCCGGAAGCGCTGAGCGCCGAACCGAACAGGAACCCCTGGACAAGATCAGGCTTGACCTGCAGCGCCAGGATCTTGAGCTGCTCGAAGGTCTCGACCCCTTCGACGGTCACCGAAAGCCCCAGCGGCCGCGACAGGTTGACGATACCCTTGAGCAGCTCGAGCGAACGGGGATTCTGGGTGACGTCCATCAGGAAAGAGCGGTCGATCTTGATCTTGTCGAGCGGCAGCTTGTGCAGGTAGCTCAGGCTCGAATAGCCGGTGCCGAAATCGTCGAGCGCGATGCGCACGCCAAGCTGCTTCAGCTCCTCAATATACTGGCGCGTCAGCGACTTGTCGTCGAGCAGCGCCGTTTCGGTGACCTCGATCTCGAGCCTACTGGCGGCGAGGCCGGTGCCGGCCAACGCATCGCGAACCTTCTGGATGACATCGCGGCTGCGGAAATCCTTGGCCGAGAGATTGACCGAAACGCTGGTCTGGTCGGGCCATTTGGCGCATTCGGCGCAGGCTGCCTGCAGCACGAAGGTGCTGATCTCGGAAATGATGCCCATTTCCTCGGCAAGCGGAATGAAGATGCTGGGCGAGATTGGCCCGAGATCTGGATGATCCCACCGGCACAGCGCCTCGCAACTGGCGATACGCATGGTGCTCATCGCCACGATCGGCTGATAGACCACCCGCAGGCTCTTGCCCTCTACCGCGGTGCGCAGATCCGCCTTCATCAGCTGACGGTTGCGGAAGGCGGCATCCATCGAAGCTTCGAACAATCGCCAGCTGTTCTTGCCGAGTTCCTTGGCCTTGTAGAGCGCCAGGTCCGCCTTCACGATCATGGCGTCGACATCGGTATCCTTGACCCGTGACAGCACCGCGCCGCCGCTGGCCTGAATGCGCAGCCCGTGACCGGCGACGTCGACTTCCCCTTGCAGGCCGGCGAATATCTCGTCGAGCTGGCTGGTCAGATGGCTCTCATCCTCGACGCGGTCGAAGAAGATCATGAACTCGTCGCCACCGAAACGGCTGACCGTGATATCTTGCTTGGCAATGGCGCCAAGCCGCTCGGCAACGGCATAGATCAAGCCGTCGCCGATCGGATGGCCAAGCGTGTCGTTGACGCTCTTGAAATCGTCGAGATCGAGCACCGCAAGGCCGCAGAGACGGTCGCGATCGCCGGACGCCATGGCCTCGCCCACCAATTCATGGAAATAGGCCCGGTTGGGCAGGCCGGTGAGATTGTCGTAGCGTGCCATGAAGCGGATCTTGTCTTCCGCCTCGACACGGGCGGTGACGTCCTCGAAGGTGATGACGCCCAGTTCCTGGCTGCCCTCGCGAGCCGAGAACTCGTAATGCTGGCCGTTGGCGAGGGAAACCAGCACCTTGCGGTCGCGACCCTCACGCAGGGCACGCGTCAGCTGCGCCTCGATGTAGCGGCAATCCTTGGGCGCCAGCATGCCGCCGGCGACACCGCGCATCAACAGACCGTGGATCGACCGTCCGAGCAGCGCGTCGGGCGACTTGAGCGACATCAGATGCGCGGCCTCGGCATTGGCCACCGCGACGCGGCCGTCCGGACCGAGCATGACAAGGCCGTGCGACATGGTGTTGAGCGCCCGGTTGAAGCGCTGGGCAATGCGGTTGGCCTTCTTCTCTTCCGAGACGGCCGCAAAAAGCACATCGCGTACGGTGTTGGCGAATTTCCGGATGGCGAACAGGAACGGCGCCGACAGCAGCCCGAGGAGGACATGGTAGATGTCGCCGCGCAGCAGGAAGCCAAGCGAGATCGGCCAGGTCAAGGCAATGGTCAGGATGGTGACCATGCGCGGCGAGCCGTAGTTGCGGCCGGCGATGGAGGTCGCCGTCGCGAGCGTCAGGCAAACGGAGGCGATTTCGGCGAAACCATCGCGCGCGAAATAGATGCCGAGCAGGCAGAAAGCGCCAAGCGTCAAGCCATGCAGGGAGCCATAGAGAATGTAGTCATTCTCACGCTTGTGCGCCTCTTCCCAGGTCGTCGGCGACGGCATGCTGTTGTATTTTCGAAAGTTTCTCATGCGGAACACACCGATGAGAACCATCGAGATCGCGACCAGCAAATACCGCGGATCGCCGCCCTTCCACCAGACCAGGCCGATCAGGAAAGTCTGCGCGAGAATGCCGATCGAAAGCGTCAGCCCGTCGCGAAACAGGGTTTCCACGAACGGAATATAGACGTCGACCGGGATCTCGTTCTTTTTTCGCAGATTCAACGCCTGAATCCCAACCCTGGGGAGCCAAGCAGTGCCACATCCGCCTTAAGAAAGATTTAGAGAGACCCTCGCGCTCCTGCCGTCAAGCCGGGTGACGCAGCGGAAAGCAAGGAAACTGTCGTTCAGGTAAACAAGGCGTATCGGTCATTCGGCGGCCTGAAGTTCGGGCCGCGCCGGCGTACTCGACAGGCGTTCGAGCAGCCTTTGGCGCTCGCCGGCGGCCTTTTGCGCGCTGGCTTGGCGGACGTGGCCATAGCCGCGGATGAGGGCAGGCACCGAGGCCAGCGCAACCGCCGCATCGACCCTGGCTGGGGCCAACGATCCGGCGATGAGCTCCAGATCCGCCTCGTACCGCGCCAGCAGCTGCCGCTCCATGCGCCGTTCGGCGGTGTAGCCGAACAGGTCGAAGGCAGTGCCGCGCAGGCCCTTCATCGCCGCCAGCACGCGAAAACCCTTCATCATCCACGGGCCGAAGCTCGATTTCCGCGGGCTTCCGTCATTGCCGCGACGGCCCATGATCGGCGGAGCGAGGTGGAATTCGAGCCTTTCGTAGCTCTGGAACTGCTTGCCCAGTTCGGCGGCGAAAGAGCCGTCCGTGTAAAGACGCGCCACCTCGTATTCGTCCTTGATCGCCATCAGCTTGAACAGGTTCCTGGCGGCAGCCTGCGACACCGCGGTCGAACCAGGCACGGCCTTCGCTTCGGCGGCGCGCAACGCGGCCAGTTTTCCGGCATAACGCCTGCCATAGGCGGCGTTCTGATAGGCGGTCAGGAAGGCGACGCGGCGGGCAATGATGTCGTCCAGCGTCTCGGCGGTGTCCGTGGCCTGGCCTGCCTTTCCAGCCGCGGTCGGACCCGGCTGGGCAACCAGCCCGCGCACGAAATCCGGCTGATGGGCAGCGCGACGGCCCCAGCGGAAGGCGGCGATGTTCATCGCCACGGCTTCGCCATTGAGCTCGATCGCCTTCTCGACCGCCTCGGCGGACAGCGGCAGGCCGCTGTGCTGGAAGGCAAAGCCAAGCATGAACATGTTGGCGCCGAGCGAATTGCCGAAAAGTGCCGTGGCAGTGCGGGTGGCATCGAAGAAATGTGCCTTGTCGTCGCCCGCAGCCGCGCGGATCGCCTTTTTCAGCCGCTCTATCGGCAACGAAAAATCGGCCGAGCGGGCGAATTCGCCGGGCATGATCTCGGCGGTGTTGGCGACGAAGATGGTGTGGCCCTCGCGCACCGCGGTCAGCACCTTCTTGGCGCCCGACACGACGAGATCGCAGCCAAGCACGAGATCGGCCTTCCCCGCCGAAACGCGGATTGCATGGATGTCGTCCGGGGTACGAGCGATGCGGACATGGGTGAACACCGAGCCGCCCTTCTGGGCGAGGCCGGCCATGTCGATCATGCCGCAGCCCTTGTCCTCAAGATGCGCCGCCATGCCTAGCACCGCACCGACGGTGACGACGCCGGTGCCGCCGACGCCGTCGATGATCGCCGCCCAGCCCTGCTCGCCAAGCGGGAATTGCGCCGGCACGGGCACGCCTTCCAGCGGATCGGCCTTGCCGGCCAGGCCCTCGGCCTTGCGGATCTTGGCGCCGTGCACAGTGACGAAGGACGGGCAGAAGCCGTTGACGCAGGAGAAATCCTTATTGCAGCTCGACTGGTCGATCTTGCGCTTGCGGCCGAATTCGGTCTCGACCGGCTGGATCGAGACGCAGTTCGACTGTACGCCGCAATCGCCGCAGCCTTCGCAGACCAGTTCGTTGATGAAGACGCGCTTGTCGGGATCGGGGAATGTGCCGCGCTTGCGGCGGCGGCGTTTTTCGGCGGCGCAGGTCTGGTCGTAGAGCAAGACCGAAACGCCCTTGACGTCGCGCAGCTCGCGCTGGACGAGATCGAGGTCGTCGCGGTGATGGATAGTGGCACCGGCCGGGAATTCGGCTTTGCCAGCATATTTGTCCGGCTCATCCGTGACGATGGCAATGCGGTCGACACCCTCTGCCCGCACCTGCCTGGCAATCATATCGACGGTCAGGCCGCCTTCGTGCGGCTGGCCGCCGGTCATGGCGACCGCGTCGTTGTAGAGGATCTTGTAGGTGATGTTGGCATCGCTCGACAGCGCGAAGCGGATCGCCAGCGTACCGGAATGGTTGTAGGTGCCGTCGCCAAGATTCTGGAAGATGTGCTCGCGCTTGGAGAACGGCGCCTGGCCGACCCATTGCGCGCCCTCGCCGCCCATGGCCGTGAAGCCGACTGTGTTGCGGTCCATCCACAGCGCCATGAAGTGGCAGCCGATGCCGGCCGCGGCGATCGAGCCGTCCGGCACCTTGGTGGACGAATTGTGCGGGCAACCGGAACAGAAGAACGGCGTGCGCGAGCCGATGTCGGTGGCCTCGGTGAGCATTGCCTGGAACTGGCGCAGTTTTGCCACCCGCGCCGAAATCTCTTCGGACGGGCCGATGGTCCTGACGATCCTCTCGCCAAGCGCGATGGCGATCTCGTTGGGATCGAGCGCGCCTTTGGCCGGAAACAGCCAGTCGCCGCGCTCGTCCTTCTTGCCGATAATGACCGGTTGGGTGGC
>NZ_RZPI01000909.1:0-1780 GCF_003998715.1 Mesorhizobium sp. M7A.F.Ca.CA.002.15.2.1 | reverse complement strand
AAGGAGCTGGTCGAAAAGAAGAAAGCCGAGATACTCGAAGGCAATTTCCGCGTCGACGTGGACGAGAACACGCCGGTTTCGGATTGAGTTCTGGTTTGAGGGGCTGGCGCTAGGCGCCCCCCTCTGCCCTGCCGGACATCTCCCCTCAAGGGGGGAGATTAGCAGTTTCGGCGACGCGCTGTTCTTTCAAGAAAATTGGCGAAAGCCGATATGACATCCAATCTCCCCCTTGAGGGGGAGATGGCCGGCAGGCCAGAGGGGGGTGCAGCGCATTCCTCTCAATCAAAGCTGAATCGCAAAGCCCGTACGTTCAGGAGCCCCCTTGTCCGCCCCCCTCATCGAAATGCGCGGCATCACCAAACACTTCGGCGCCGTCAAGGCGAACGAGGCTGTCGACCTTAGCGTCGCGCCGGGCGAGATCCTCGGGCTGCTGGGCGAGAACGGCGCCGGCAAGACGACGCTGATGAACGTGCTGTTCGGCGCCTATGCGCCCGACGCCGGCGAGATTCTCATCCAGGGCAGGCCGGTGCGGATCACAAGTTCCGCCGATGCGCTAGCCGCCGGCATCGGCATGGTGCACCAGCATTTTCATCTGGCGCCAAGGCTGACGGTGCTGGAGAACCTGCTGATAGGCATTCCCGGCAAGACAGGGCGGATCGACCGCGCCGGCGGGCTGGCGCGGCTGGCCGAGATCGGCCGCCAGCATGGGCTGACGCTTGATCCCGATCTTCCGGTCTCGGCGCTGTCGGTCGGCGAGCAGCAGCGGCTCGAAATCGTCAAGGCACTGTTTCGCGGCGCCAGGCTCTTGATCCTCGACGAGCCGACGGCGGTGCTGGCGCCGAGCGAGGTCGACGGGCTGTTTTCGGCGTTGCGGTCGATGGCGGCGCAAGGGCTCGGCATCATTTTCATTTCGCACAAGCTCAACGAGGTGCGGGCACTGACGCATCGCTGCACAGTGCTGCGGCATGGGCGCGTCGCCGGCCGCGTCGACGATCCCGCCAACACGACATCGTCCGCAATGGCGCAACTGATGTGCGGCCATGAGATCGTGCCGCCGGCGCGGGGACAGTCGACGCCCGGTGCTGCGGTGCTGACCCTCGACGGCATTTCCACCTCGCGTCATTCGGGTACGGCGCTGCGCGACGTGTCGCTTGCCGTGCGTGCAGGCGAGATCCTCGGCATTGCCGGCGTGTCGGGCAATGGCCAGCGCGCGCTGGCGGAGGTCATCTCCGGCGTGCGCGTACCTGACGCCGGCCGGATGACGATCGCCGGCCAGAAAGTCTCACGCTTTTCGCCGCGCGAAGTGCAGGCGCTCGGTCTTGGCCGCATCCCGGAAGACCGTATGACGACGGGGCTGGTTACCAACCTGCCGCTCGCGGATTCGATGGTGTTGCCGCGCATCGGCACCGCCGCGTTCAGCAGCAAGGGCCTGCTCAAGCCGGATACGATCCGCGCCTTCGCGGAAGAGCAGATCAAGGCCTATGATATAAGGTGCCCCGGGCCGATGACCCGCGCGGGAGCGCTGTCCGGCGGCAATCTGCAGAAGGCGCTCTTGGCACGCGAACTGGCCTTCGACCCGAAGGTTCTGATCGTCTCGCAACCGACGCGCGGGCTCGATATCGGCGCGGCGCGTTTCATCCACGAAAAGTTCCTCGACATGCGGGCCAAGGGCTGCGGCATCATCGTCATCGGCGAGGATCTGGAAGAGCTGCTGGTGCTCTGCGATCGCATCGCGGTGATGTATGAGGGCCGCATTGTCGGCACGCTCGACAGCGCCGAT
>NZ_RZPI01000908.1:0-1783 GCF_003998715.1 Mesorhizobium sp. M7A.F.Ca.CA.002.15.2.1 | reverse complement strand
CGTCAGCGCCGTGATGAAGGAAAACACCGCGCCCGGCGGCTGGCCGAGAACGGTGGCCCGGTAGCCGGAATAGGCGATGACGCTGGCGAAGGCGATGCCGGCCAGCAGTTCGGAGACCGGCGTCAGCCGCTCGGAGACGCGAGCGATCTTGTTCGACCGCTGCTCGGCATCCTCGGCTAGCTGGCTGATCCGGCGCGACAGCTCGTCCTCCATGGTGAAGGCCTTGACGATGGCGATGCCTTGCGTGGCTTCCTGCATGGCGCCGATCAGCCGAGAGTTGATCTGCACCGATTCGCGCGTGATGCGGCGCACCCGGCGCATCAGATAGGTGACGGTCCAGATCAGCGGCGGCCCGATCAGCAGCGAACTCAAGGAGAGTATCGGATCCTGGTAGATCATCACGCCGACCAGGCCGACCAGCGAGACGGCATCACGCGCGGTCGAGGTCACCGTCATCGACAACAGGTCGCGAATGCCGTTGACGTTCTCGTTGACCTGCGCGGCCAGCCGCCCGGACCTTGTGTCGTTGAAGAAGGAGACGCCAAGCTTCATCAGATGGTTGAAGATGCGCTGCTGATAGCGCGCCACCAGATTGTTGCCGATCCTGGCCATCGTCACCGCCTGGCCGTAGCCGGCAAGGCCGCGCAGGATGAAGGCACCGAGCAGTGCGGCGCAGATCCATGGGATCAGGTCGCCGCGCCGTTCGTAGAAGATCTGATTGACGACCGGACTCATGATCCAGGCGGCAAGCGCCGTCGTCGCCGACACGGTCAGCAGGCAGAGGATGGTGAAAACATACGCCCCCCGATAGTCGCGGCCATTTTCCTGGAGGATACGGCGGATGACCGCCACGATCTCTCCCGCACGGGGTTTCGACAAATTGGGGGGCTGAAATGTCAAATTGGAGCGCTTCGTAGATTTCCGCTTCCCGCGGCCGGGCAATTTGGCACCCCTCTTAACGCCAAGCAGCCAGCTTGCCTATGCCTCGGGGTGACTAACTTCGTCGCGCCAGCGCCGGCCCGAAGTCTGGACACCGAACAGCGAGGGGTTCCTGGCATAGGCGGCAAGGCCCAGAAGTGCGGCCAGCGGATGGGTAATGACATACACCGGCATGGTGCGCATCATCGCGCTGTGCGGCGCCTTGTCCTCGAAAGCGGCACGGAAATTGCCGGCTTTCAGCGCCGGCACGATCTTCTGCGCGATGCCACCGGTGAGAAACACGCCGCCGCGGCTCATGAACACCAGAGCAAGGTCGCCTGCCGTGCGCCCAAGGCAGGTGACGAAGGTCTCCAGCGCTTCCTCGGCAACCGGATCGGTTTTCGCAAGTGCCGCGGCAGTGATCTCGGCCGGCGTGGTGAAGGGCGACGGCTTGCCGTCCGCCTTGGCAACCGCCCGATAGACATTGACCAGACCGCGTCCGCACAGGATCTGCTCGCCCGAAATGCGGCCCTCCAGCTTCTCGATATGCGGAAAAACCTCGAAATCGCGGGCCGAGCGCGGACCGATGTCCATATGGCCGCCCTCGCCGGGCACCGGTATCCAGTGGTGCAGCGCATGGACCAGCCCGGCGACGCCGAGCCCGGTTCCGGGGCCGAGCACGACGCGGCCGGCATTGGGCTCCGGCGTGCCGCCGCCGATCTTTTCCATGTGCTCCTCGCCGAGCGCGACGACGGCCAGCGCCTGCGCCTCGAAATCGTTGAGCACGACGATGTCGCTCAGGCCGAGGCTGGCGAACATTTTTCTCGGCTTGACGATCCAGGGGCAGTTGGTCAGTTCGATCTCG
>NZ_RZPI01000907.1:0-1787 GCF_003998715.1 Mesorhizobium sp. M7A.F.Ca.CA.002.15.2.1 | reverse complement strand
ACAGCCTCCGGTGGCGGTCCCGGCTGGCCGTCGACCTCGGGGGCAGCTTCGGCAGTCGGCGGTTTTTTTTCGCGCAGATCCTCTTGGCGCGGCCTGTGGTCACGCGGCGCTTGCTGTCGCGGCTTCAAGGCACCGCGCGGTTTGATGCCGTCGGCCTGTTTCAATTTGGGTTTCGCCTCGGACATACGCTCCGACAACGACCTCAAAATCAAAAGGTTTCACGACGACAGCCGATATCAATGCGCAGTGCCGTAGCCGGCTCCAAAAACCTTTTCGCCGCCGATCCAGACGCCCTTCGGGTCGAGATCGTCCGACAGCGCGACAATATCCGCAGCCGTGCCGTTGGCGAATCGGCCAAGCCGGTGCGACTGGCCGATTGCTTGCGCCGGATAGAGCGAAGCCATGCGCAAGGCCTCGGAAAGCTCGACCCCGATGACGCGGTGGGTGAAACGAATGGCCGAGATCATGTCGAGATCGGCGCCCGCCAGCGTTCCGTCGCCGAGCCGCAGGCTGCCATGCCTGCGATAGACGGTACGGCCGTTGAGCGTGAACGACGTCATGTCGGTGCCGATTGTCGCCATGGCGTCGGTGACCAGAACGATCCTGGCCGGCCCCTGCTTGGCGCGCAGTGCGATCTTGATGGTGGCCGGATCGACATGGATGCCGTCGGCGATGAGACCGGCCGACAAGGCGCCGATGTCGATGGCGGCGCCCGCCAGGCCAGGCTCGCGATTGCCGATCTGGCTCATCGCATTGAACAGGTGGGTAACCATCGAGGCGCCCGCCGCGGCAAAGGCGCTGGCGGTGGCGTAGCCGGTGTCGGAATGGCCAAGGCTGACGATGACGCCGGCCTTAGTCAGCGCCGCGACGCGAGCCGGCTCGACGGATTCGGGCGCGATGGTGGTCAGCAGCACCGGCAGCTTTTGCCGCGCCGCGATCAGCATCGCCTGGTCGGCATCCGTCATCGGCCGGATCAGCGCCGGATCATGCGCGCCCTTGCGGGCGACCGACAAATGCGGGCCTTCGAGATGCAGCCCGAGAAAGCCAGGCACCTTCTGGCGCGCCGCCGCCTCGCCGGCGGCGACAGCGGCGGCCGTGATTGCAGGCGTGTCGGTGATCAGCGTCGGCAGCAGCGCCGTCGTGCCGAAGGGCGCGTGGGCGCGGCAGATGGTCTCGATGGAAGCGACATCGGGATGGTCGTTGAGCATGACGCCGCCGCCGCCATTGACCTGCAGGTCCACGAAGCCCGGCACCAGCAGGCCGTCACCGGCGTCGACGAGGGCGATGTCCGAGGGGACGGCGCCCGTGGGCAAAATGGCCTCGACGAGACCGTCGCGCACGACCAGCGCGTGGCCTTCATGCCAATCGTCGCCGTCGAAAATCCGGGCGCCAGTCAGGGCAAAGCGATTGCTCATACGGTCTCCGTCACCTTGCGAAGATTGCGCGGCGTGTCCGGGTCGAGACCGCGATGGCGGGCAAACGCCTCGACGAACATGTAGAAGGAGACGATCAGCGTCAGCGGATCGGTCAGTGGATGGCCTGTGGCGACATGCGGCAGGCGCACGGCGCGTTGGGCAAGTGCCGAGGTGACGAACACCGGCGCGCCCTTGGCCGCCAGGCTGTCGGCGGCCTCGGCAATCGACGGTTCGGACGCGTCGCGCGCGGCCAGCGCCAGCACCGGAAAATCAGGGCCGACCAGCGCCAGCGGGCCGTGCATGACCTCGGCGGCGCTGTAGGCTTCCGCATGCATGCCGCAGGTCTCCTTGAATTTCAGCGCAGCCTCATTG
>NZ_RZPI01000906.1:0-1790 GCF_003998715.1 Mesorhizobium sp. M7A.F.Ca.CA.002.15.2.1 | reverse complement strand
GTGCTGATCGATGCCGTCGGCGCCCGCTACTCGGTGCCGAGCATCCTGGGGCATTTGCGCGAGGCCAACATCCCCGCCGACGTCTTCAACGGCAACATCGTCATGGGCCTGCGCCTGCCCTACGCCAATCTGAGGACCCACCGGAAGATCCTGGTGGTGGACGGCATCGCCGCCTTCACCGGCGGCATGAACATCCGCAAAGGCTTCTCCGCCGAATTCGCCGGCTCCAACAGCGCCAGGGACACACATTTCCGGGTGACCGGCCCGATCGTCGCCGACCTCTTTTCGGTCGCCGCCGAAGACTGGCGCTTCGCCACCAACGAGGCGCTGAAGGGCGACGCCTGGCGCATTGCCCCGCTGTCGCCGTCGCCAGGCGCACCGATGATGGTGCGGGCGGTCGCTTCCGGCCCGGATGCCAGCAACGAGACCAACCACAAGCTGCTGATCGGTGCGTTCTCGGTCGCCCGCAAGTCCATACGCGTGATGTCGCCCTATTTCCTGCCGGATCGGGAACTGATCAGCGCCCTGATCACCGCCGGCAGGCGCGGGGTCGAGATAGACATCGTGGTGCCGGCGGTGAACAATCTTTTCCTCGTCGACCGCGCGATGATGGCGCAGTTCGATCAGGTGCTCAAACACTATTGCCGTGTCTGGCGAACCGAGGGACCATTCGACCATTCGAAGCTGCTTTCGATCGACGGCGTGTGGGCCTATGTCGGATCTTCCAATCTTGACGCCCGATCGCTGCGGCTCAATTTCGAGATCGACTTGGAGGTGCTCGATGCCGGCTTTGCCAGCGAGATCGAGGCGCGGATCGGGTCGGCGATTGCCTCCGCCGTGCCGGTAACGCTGGAAGCCTTGCGAGCCCGGCCGTTCCTAATCAGGCTGTTCGACCGGGCATTGTGGCTCGGTTCACCCTATCTCTAAGGCGGAGGTGCGCTTGAGGAACTCGTCTGTCATGGAACATACGCCGAAATTGCCTATTTTGACTGTATCCGGCTTCTGAATTGAAGCCAGCGAGAACGAGCAGCACAGATGCACAGAATTGGACGCAGCCTCCCGGCAAGCATGCTTCTGTCCCTTCGTGACCGCCGGATGCAGAAAGCTAACGCCGCCGCACTCAAGACGACAGCCACCACCGGCACGCTGGTTGCCTCCTACAATGTCCATAAATGCATCGGCGTCGACAGGAAGTTCGATCCGGACCGGACCATCCGCGTCATCCGCGAAATCGATCCGGATGTCATTGCCCTGCAGGAAGCCGACAACCGCTTCGGCGACCGTGATGGTCTTCTCGACCTGCCCCGGCTCGAACGGGAAACCGGACTGGTTCCGGTGCCGATTTCCGCCACCGGCAAGGGCCATGGCTGGCATGGCAACGTCTTGCTGTTCAAGAAGGGCGTCGTTCGCGACGTGCACCAGATCAAGCTTCCGGGGCTGGAGCCGCGCGGCGCGGTGGTGGCGGAGATCGACCTCGATGGAAGCCGGACGCTGCGCATCATCGCCGCCCATCTTGGCCTGCTGCGCCGCTCCCGCTCCCAGCAGGCGCGCGTCGTGCTCGACCTGATGAACAGCCCGGACGAAAGACCGACCCTGCTGCTCGGCGACCTCAACGAATGGCGGCTTGGCAACCGCTCCGCTCTCAACACGCTGCATGCGACGTTCGGCCCGCAGCCGCCGGCGGTCCCCACCTTCCCGTCGAACCTGCCGCTGCTGGCGCTCGACCGGATCATGGCCAACCGGCATGGCATGATTGCCGCCATCGACGCGCATGACACGCCGCTTTCACG
>NZ_RZPI01000905.1:0-1795 GCF_003998715.1 Mesorhizobium sp. M7A.F.Ca.CA.002.15.2.1 | reverse complement strand
GACTAGCGTCGCAGCCGATGACCTGACCGCCACGAGATCAGTTATGCCTTTGAAATTTTTCAGGAGTTTTTCTGAACTGTAGAATTTTGTTTCTGGAGTGTGTCTGAGAAAGCCGGTGTGAACCCCATCATAGCCACTGGCCAACATATGGCCTGAATTCTATCGTGTGGGTTGCGACCGAAGGGCTTGGCAATCAAAGACAGAAGGGCTTGGCAACAATGACAGGGCTGCTGTGAAATCCGATGCACACATACTGATCGTCGACGACGACAAGGGCATCCGCGACCTGCTGCAGGAATTCTTCCAGAAGCGGGGCCTGCACACCTCGGTTGCCGCCGACGGCATCGAGATGGAGACCATCCTGCGGCGCGTCCAGGTGGACCTCATCGTCCTCGACGTGATGCTGCCCGGCAAAAGCGGGCTGGAGCTGTGCCGCGACCTGCGCGCCCAGTATTCGACGCCGATCATCATGCTGACCGCCGTCACCGAGACGACCGACCGCGTCGTCGGCCTGGAAATGGGCGCCGACGACTATGTGCCCAAGCCCTTCGACCCGCGCGAGCTTTTGGCGCGCATCCGGGCCGTGCTCAGGCGCAATGGCGCCGCCGAGCCGAAGCGCGCCACCACCAAGCAGATCTACCGCTTCGCCGGCTGGACGATGGACTGTGCCCGGCGCCGGCTGATCGCACCCGACGATGTCAGGGTCGAGCTGACCATGGCCGAATTCAACCTGCTGCAGACCTTCGTCAAGAGTGCGCAGCGTGTGCTGACCCGCGACCAGCTCATCGAACTGTCCGGCGGCGACAGCGACTATTCCTTCGACCGCAGCATCGACATCCTGGTCAGCCGGTTGCGGCGCAAGATGGAGGACGACCCGAAGACGCCCAAGCTGATCCTGACCGTACGCAGCGGCGGCTACCAGTTCCTGCCCGAGACGACCTCCGAATGAGACGTTTCCTGCCGCAGACCTTGCCTGTCTGGGTGCTGCTGATCGTCATTGCCGGCCTGCTGATCAGCCAGGTCGCGACCCTCTACATCGTCTCGCGCGACCGCGCTGCCGCCAACGACGTCGTCGACCTCTACCGGCTCAACGACCGTGCCTTCTCGCTGGTGCAGCTCATGCATGACGCCAGTCCGGACGAGCGCAAGGCGACGGCGACCGGCCTGTTCAACTCCACCTACGCGCTCACCGTTTCGGACACGCCGGCGGTCACTTCGTCGATCGCCGGCGATGACGAACTGGCCGAACTCGAAGACATCCTCGTCGGCCGGCTGTCCAAATTCGGCATCACCGATGCACGCGTGCGCCGCGATCCGGCGACGCGCGAGGCCGACGACGCGGACGGCACGACGCCAGGACCCGACATCGGCCAGGTCGAGCGCGACCTTCTGGTGCTGGCCGCCGACTTCGCCCAGAGCGACAAGCTGACGGCATCGCTGCGCTTCGCCGACGGCCAATGGCTGAATTTCACCGAACCGATCACGCCCGTCGGCCCGATCCTGAGCTTCGACAGCCTGCCGCTCTATTCGCTGATCGCAGGGCTGGTGGTGATCATGTCGATCTGGTCGCTGCGCCGGCTGACGGCGCCCTACCGGATGATGGAAACCGCCGTGAACCGGATCGGCAAGGATCTGAAGAGCCCGCCGATCGCCGAGGGCGGCAGCCGCGAGGTGCGTGCCGCCGCCAAGGCGATCAACGCCATGCAGGCGAGGTTGCGCGAATATGTCGAGGACCGCGAACATCTGGCGGCGGCACTGGCGCATGATCTGCGCACGCCGATGACCAGAATGCGCC
>NZ_RZPI01000904.1:0-1799 GCF_003998715.1 Mesorhizobium sp. M7A.F.Ca.CA.002.15.2.1 | reverse complement strand
GTTGATCTTGAGCGTTCGGCTGCGCGGAAAAGTCGACAGGATGACGACCTGGCCTAGTGTGCCCATCAAGGCGCCGCCGAAGCCTTGCAACGCACGCGCACCAACCAGCGTCCAGATGTTGTCGGACAGCCCGCAAAGCGCCGACGAGGCGGCGAACACCAGCAAGGCAAAGCAGTAGACGTTGCGCAGGCCGAAGCGGTCGGCGGCCCAGCCGCCAAGCGGCATCGAGATGATCAGGCTGGCGACATAGACGGTGATCAGCAGGCCGAGCTGGCTGGGCGGACGGCCGAGGCTTTCGCTGATGCCCGGCAGCGCGGTCACCACGACATTCTGGTCGAGGCTGGTCATGAACACGCCGCAGGCGACCGTCAGCGGCAGCAGGAGCAAGGCTCTGGCCGGCACATCGGCGCGATCCGTGGCGCCGGCGGATAGTTCTGCGGTCATGGAGATGTTCGAACCAAACGAATGTGCCGACTCTTGAAGAAGGGATTTCATATCCCTGGGCCGGTTGGGCGGCCGCATTTTCGCACCATGGGCGCCTGCGGCCTGAGTCTCTAGCGGCAGAAACGGCTGGCGTTGATGCCAGAAGCAGGAGCGATGCGACCTTTCGGCGCCGCCTATTGCACCTCGTAGCCGACTTCCTCGCTGGCGTGGCAGAGCGCCTTCCAGAACGAGCGTGCAAACGAGCGGAAGACATAGATGTCGAACTGGTCGGCGCCGGTGCGCTGGATCTGGGCGAAGACGTCGTGATGAGCGGTCGAGCGGCCGGCGCCATTGGGAAAGGCCGGCAGCGAAAAGTCGATGGCGAAGAATTTCGCCAGCACCCATTCGGCCTTCGGCCCGGCAATGCGGATGGCGGTGCGGCCGTGCGAGAGATCGGTCACCGTGCCGATGGCCGAGGTCACCACCTTGGCAAAGGCAGCGGCCAGCCCTTCGGCCTCGTCGGCAACGGTGAACTTTCCCGGCGCGAAGCCGAACACTGACTTGACCCCGTCGCTCACTCCGCCGCCGGCGCCATCGGGAAGCGCCAGCCCGGTGACGGTGCGGATGGCTGCGATCAGCCTCTTCTCCTCGCCGGGCCAGGCGGCGAGTTGCACGATCGAGCCCGGCCTCGTCTCGGTCAGGATGATCTCGACGCCATGCTCGAAATTGCCGTGCGAGCCGACGTGAAATTCCGGCTCAAGCGGGGATTGGTGCTCAACCATGCATGCGGCTCCCGTCCGGATCGAAGAAGTGGTTGGAGACGATCTCGACCGGTCCGAACCGGTTGCGCAAGGGATCGGAGACGTGGGCGCGCGTGCCGTGCCGTGCCTTGCCGCCCTCGACCAGCGCCAGCGCGATATGTCTGCCGAGCGCCGGCGAATAGCAGCAGGCGGTGATATGGCCGATGGAGTCGTGCGGATTGGCTTCGTCAACCTCCTCGACGATGTGGGCGCCACCGTTGAGCGGCCGGTTATCGAGAGCGATCAGGCCGACCAGTTCGAGGCGGTCCGATGCGATCAAGCCTTCGCGGTCCATCATCGCCGAGCCGATGAACGGCTTCTTCTTCGACAGCATCCAGTCGAGATGCAGGTCGCGCGCCGTGGTGCGGCCGTCGATCTCGGCGCCGGTGACATGGCCCTTTTCGATGCGCATGGTGCCCAATGCCTCAAGACCGTAGGTGACCAGCCCGAACGGCTTGCCGGCTTCGACAAGCGCTTTCCAGACATGGGTGCCATGGCCGGCGCCGGAATAGACCTCGAAGGCCATTTCACCGGAGAAGGACAGCCGGCAGATCATCACCGGCACGCCTGATATTT
>NZ_RZPI01000903.1:0-1803 GCF_003998715.1 Mesorhizobium sp. M7A.F.Ca.CA.002.15.2.1 | reverse complement strand
GGCTGCAGGGCAGCGCCGAGCTCAAGCTCGGTTCGGCACTGCGTTATTTCGGCGACGGCTGGCAAATCTCCAAGAAGATCGGCGACAGGCATTTCTGGCGTATTCCCGTCATGGATGGCGAGTTCCTGTGCGAAGCAACGACCGGACTGACGAAGGAAGCTGTCGGTGGCGGCAATTTCTTTGTCATGGCGCAAAGCAGCGCCAACGCTTTGGCCGCTGCCGAGGCCGCCGTCGGTGCGATCGGCATGGTGCCTGGCGCCATCGTGCCGTTTCCGGGCGGCATTGCCCGTTCGGGTTCCAAGATCGGTGGCAAATACAAAGGCATGATCGCCTCGGCCAACGAAGCCTACGCGCCGACACTGCGCGGCGTCGTCGCGAGTGAACTCGGTCCCGACATCAACGCCGTCCTGGAAATCGTCATCGATGGTGAGACCAATGATGCAGTTGCCGCCGCGATGAAGGCGGGCATCAAGGCTGTCATAGAGCTCGGACCGCAAAGAGGCGCGGTTCGGATCAGCGCCGGCAATTACGGCGGCAAGCTCGGGAAATTCATCTACTCGCTGAAGGATATGCTGCCATGAAGGCGCTGACCTTCACCCTGGTTGCCGAGCCGCCGGAGCGCCTTGACCTGTCGCCGCTGACGCCGGAGCGGCTGGCCGGGATCGAAAGGCGCGACGTCGAAAGAATCCAGATCGGCATGTCGAAGCTCGGATCGAAGGTGGGCGACATTTTTCGCGTCGCCGGCAGCGATCCGGCAAGCATCGTGTTCGAGGGCGGAAGCATGCGCCTTGACCTTGTGGCGCAAGGCATGCGGGGTGGGTCGGTTCGCCTCGTTGGCAATGCCGGCGCCCAGGCCGGGCGCGCCATGCGGGGTGGCAAGCTCACGATCGAAGGCAATGCGGGTCCATACGCCGGCTCCGGCATGCGCGGCGGCAGGCTTGAGATAACAGGCAATGCCGGCGACCACCTCGGTGCGCCGCTCGTCGGGGAACTGGCCGGCATGAACGGCGGTGTGTTGATCGTCAGGGGCAGAGCGGGCGCCTTCGCGGCGGACCGCATGCGGCGCGGCCTGGTCGCGGTGCTGAAAGGCTCCGGCGACCATGCCGGCAGCCGCATGATCGCCGGCACCTTGGTGGTGGCCGGTGGCACCGGTGAGATGCCTGGCTATCTGATGCGTCGCGGTTCGATCCTTCTCGATCGCGCGCCGGCACGCATGTCGCCGAGCTTCGTCGAATGCGGCGCGCCCGAGAGCGTTTTCGCCGCCATCATCGATCGTCATCTGATCGCCGAGGGCATTTTGAAACGGCCGCTTCTGGGGAGCGCACCGCGCAAATATGGCGGGGATAACGCAGTGCTCGGAATGGGCGATGTTCTTTTTCCGCGCTGAGATCCGTCGACACAGGAACCATACGATGGCAGGACGCAAGTGCTTGCCGCTGGGTGGCAGTGGTGGGGCCGACCGTCATCCGACCCGCAACGTGGAGAACACATGAAAATCATCTCTCAGACGAAAGCCCATGGCGGCGTGCAGGGCGTCTATTCCCATTTCTCGACGAGTTGCCGTTGCGACATGACGTTTGCCGTTTTCGTGCCTCCACAGGCCCGGGAAACGCCTTGCCCCGTGGTGTGGTATCTCTCGGGACTGACCTGCACCCATCAAAATGTCATGGACAAAGGCGAATACAGGCGCATGGCCGCCGAACTTGGCCTGATCGTCGTCTGTCCAGACACCAGTCCGCGCGGCGCCGACATCCCTGATGACAAGGACAATTGGCAGTTTGGCGGCGGCGCCGGCTTTTATCT
>NZ_RZPI01000902.1:0-1803 GCF_003998715.1 Mesorhizobium sp. M7A.F.Ca.CA.002.15.2.1 | reverse complement strand
TGCCACTCAAGCCTCTACCGCTCGTTAATGAATTTATTGTTGCCGACCCCGGGTCCGATCACAGCTCCTTGAGACCTGGATCAGCCGACAATGCTTGCGTTGCGCGAAATCATGCGACATGAGAAGCGCCGCGGTCGCTCCTGGCCGCGCCGATCTTCCATGGAGACGTCAAGCTCATGGCCTTTCTTGCCGACACCCTTTCGCGCGTGAAGCCTTCCGCCACCATCGCGGTCACGCAGAAAGCGCGCGAGCTGAAAAATGCCGGCCGTGACATTATCGGCCTCGGCGCCGGCGAACCGGATTTCGACACGCCCGACAACATCAAGAATGCGGCAATCGAGGCGATCCGCCGCGGCGAAACCAAGTATCCGCCGGTTTCGGGCATCGTGCCGCTGCGCGAGGCGATCGCAAAAAAGTTTAAGCGCGAGAACAATCTCGACTACAAGCCCGAGCAGACCATCGTCGGTACGGGCGGCAAGCAGATCCTGTTCAACGCCTTCATGGCGACGCTGAACCCCGGCGACGAGGTCATCATTCCTCGCCCCTACTGGGTCAGCTACCCCGAGATGGTGGCGATCTGCGGCGGCACCTCCTTGTTTGCCGACACCTCGATCGACAACGGCTTCAAACTGACCGCTTCCGTGCTGGAAAAGGCGATCACGCCGAAGACCAAATGGCTGCTGATGAACTCGCCGTCGAACCCGTCGGGTGCCGCCTATACCGAGGCCGAACTGCGCGCTCTGGCCGACGTGCTGTTGAAGCATCCGCATGTCTGGACGCTGACCGACGACATGTACGAGCACCTGACCTATGGCGATTTCGTCTTCAAGACCATCGCCGAGGTCGAGCCTAAGCTCTACGAGCGCACGCTGACCATGAACGGCGTGTCGAAAGCCTATGCAATGACCGGCTGGCGCATCGGTTATGCGGCGGGCCCGGTCCAACTGATCAAGGCGATGGACATGATCCAGGGTCAGCAGACATCGGGCGCCTGCACCATCGCGCAATGGGCATCCGTCGAGGCGCTGAATGGCCCGCAGGATTTCATCGCCAAAAACAAGGCGATCTTTCAAGGCCGTCGCGACCTCGTCGTCTCGATGCTCAACCAGGCGCGCGGCATCACCTGTCCGTCGCCGGAAGGGGCCTTCTATGTCTATCCCTCCTGCGCCCAGTTGATCGGCAAGAAGACCAAGGCCGGCAAGCCGATCGACACCGACGAAACCTTCTGCTCGGAATTGCTCGAAGCCGAGGGCGTCGCGGTGGTGTTCGGCTCGGCCTTCGGCCTCGGCCCCAACTTCCGCATCTCCTACGCCACCTCGGAGACGCTTCTGGAGGAAGCCTGCACGCGCATCCAGCGCTTTACGGCTTCGCTGACCTGAGCGGCGCACTTTGAACGCAGAACCCGGCTTCACTGCCGGGTTTTCAATGGGCCGTCAGCCTCACGCCTCGTGCTTGGTCTCTTTGGCCGAGCGCGCCTCGGCCGGCGCCAGCACGGCAACCAGCAGTGCGGCGGTGAGGAACGCGCCGATCGCCGCCGTCAGCATGGCGGCATGGAAGCCGCCAGCATAGGCGGCAGCATAGAGTTCATGCACGCCGCTTTCGCCCATCGCCGCATCGGTTGCGAAATCATGCCGCGAAATTGCAGCACGAGCGACCGCTTCCGCGTTGGCGACACCGGCATCGCCGAGATACCCGGTCAAAAGGTTGGTTGCCCGCATGCTCATCAAGGCGCCGAGCAAGGCGATGCCGATGGCAAGACCGCTCTGGCGGGTGGCATTGATGACCGCCGACACCATGCCCGAG
>NZ_RZPI01000901.1:0-1810 GCF_003998715.1 Mesorhizobium sp. M7A.F.Ca.CA.002.15.2.1 | reverse complement strand
ATGGAAACCACGGAAAAACGCCAGCGCGGCCGGCCGCGCGCTTTCAATGGGCCCTCGGAGGCCAGTTCGGTGCAGTCGCTCGATCGGGCGCTGAGAATCCTGGCCATTGTCGCGGAAGGCAGCGGCCTGTCGCTGAGCGAGATATCGGCGCAGAGCGGGCTTGCCGCCTCCACCGCCTACCGCATGCTGACGACGCTGCAAAACCACGGAATGGTCGAATTCGACACATCAGACCAGCTGTGGTCGATCGGCGTCGAGACCTACCGTATGGGCGCGGCCTTCCTGCGCCGCCGCAAGCTGGTCGACCGCGCGCGTGTCGTCATGCAGGAGCTGATGGAGAGAACCGGCGAGACCGCCAATCTCGGCGTCGCCGAGGACGATTGCGTGGTCTTCGTCAGCCAGGTCGAGACGCATCAGGCGATCCGCGCCTTCTTCCGGCCGGGCACGCGCAGCCCCTTCCATGCGTCCGGCATCGGCAAGGCGGTGCTGGCGCATCTCGAGCCGGAGCGCGTCGGAACCATGCTGCGCAAGGCAGGCCTGCAGCGCTTCACCGACAGGACGCTGTCCGACATTTCGGCGCTTGCCCACGATCTGGCGCGGATCAAGCAGCGCGGCTGGTCGGTCGACGACGAGGAGCGGCACCCCGGCATGCGCTGCGTGGCAGCCGCCATCTTCAACGAATTCGGCGAGCCGATCGGCGGCGTTTCCGTGTCGGGACCGACGGTGCGGGTGACGCCGGAGCGGCTGGCCGAGATCGGCCCGCTGGTGCGCGATGCGGCAGCCGAGGTGACCAGGATGATCGGCGGCGTGCGAGCCGGCTGATCAGCCCGCCCCGGGCAGCGCGCTCCTGGTCGCGATATCGAAGAAATCGAGAAGGATGGCCATGCCGACGCCGCAGGCGGTGAATATCAGGCCGGCCATGAAGATGCGGTTGGCGCGTTCATAGATGCGCCGCTGCAGGCATTTCGTGTCGAGCAGCAGCGAGAGCGCCCGCATCTGCAAGGCAATGCCGGCCAGGATCGGCAGGACGGCGACAAGATGGTAGGTCTGCCACGGGATCGGGTTGGCGGCCCAATGGGTGATGAAGCCCAGCGAAAACGCCAGCAGGATGCCGACGGTGGTGACGGTGCCGTTGCGGAAAACCGTTTCGACCAGGTCTTCCCTGGGGTCCTGCTCGTCCAAGGGTCTCTCCCCGCGTTTCGCGGTCCAGGATAGACGCTCGGAAAATCTCTGTACACTGTCCGATCTGTCGCCGGACCAATCCCTTCAGTTCTGCGCTGAAGCGGCCGATGGAGCACGCACCGCTACCATCCAGACAACAGAAGAGGGGCTCGCATGGGCCCCTCTGTTGCTGAACGGGTCCTCCCCTCAGAGACGGCAATAGTGGCGGTATCCGTCGTGGCCGAGATAGGTATCGGAGTCCGCGTCGTAGCTGGCATAGCGATCGTAGCAGCGGCGGACATGCCACGAGCCACCGCCTTCGTCGACATAGACGGTGCGCGGCTGGGCGAGCAGGCTGCCGAGGACGAAGCCGCCGACGCCGGCAGCAATGCCGATGCCGATTTCGCGGTTGTGGTGATGGCTGTGGGCGGCCGAAGGCTGCACGGTGCCGGCCAGCGTGGCGGCGGCGACGGCGGTGGCGATAAGGCCGGAAACGAGTGTGTTCTTGAACATGACGATCTCCTTGCTTCGTTGACCGAGGCGATCCATCCGCCTCTTGATCATCTGTCGTCACAGCCAGGAAAAAGGTTCGAACTTTTTTGATTTTTCTGGAGCTGGGAAATCGGATGGACCGAGGTCCAAGCTGAGG
>NZ_RZPI01000900.1:0-1814 GCF_003998715.1 Mesorhizobium sp. M7A.F.Ca.CA.002.15.2.1 | reverse complement strand
CCTGGCGATCGCCGCGCGGCGCCGCTGCCCGGTCGATAGATAGCCGAACGGCAGGTGGCCGATGCCGCCGAGCCCGACCGTTTCCAGCGCCTCTTCGACGCCGAGCTGTCCGTCGCCATTGAAGTCTCGCCAAAAGCGCAAATTCTCCGCCACGCTGAGCGCCGGCTTCATTGCGTTCTGGTGGCCGAGATAGTGACAGGCCGAGGCAACAGACGGAAACGCTTCGCCCCCGTCTTCGACCTTCATGACGCCCTCAATCCTCACGCTGCCTTCCGCCGCCGGCAGCAGCCCGGCGATGATCCGCAGCAAGGTCGACTTGCCCGATCCGTTCGGCCCGGTGACGATAAGCGCCTGACACTCCTCCAAGGCAAAGCCGATGCCGGAAAACACCGCGTCGCCGCCTCGCTCGCCGCCCAGATTTTCGGCGATCAGCCGCATTCCTCGCCTGCCCTGAAACCATGTGTCGCGGCCGCTGCCGCATCGCACAAAATTGCTTTCCAACTGTCTAGAACTATTCCAGAAAATTCTCTATATGCGGTGCATCCGTGCCAGCGGTCGGCACGGGAACAGAATTAGCGCCGAACCAGCGCACGCGCCGCCTTGAACGGCTCGGGTTGCTTGGGAACGGACAGCGGAAATGGCCGTACCCGCACCTTTGCGCGTGATTGCATGCCATCGGCGTCCGTTCCCTTTCAGGCTGAACAGACAAGGATCGCACGTGTCAAAATCCCTCGACAGTTTCAATTGCCGCCGCACGCTGACCGCAGGCGGCGCTGAATATGCCTATTTCGATCTCATCGAGGCCGAAAAGAACGGCCTTACCGGCATCTCGCAACTGCCCTATTCGATGAAGGTGCTGCTGGAAAACCTGCTGCGCAACGAAGACGGCCGCTCCGTCACCAAGGAATTGATCCAGGCGGTGGCCGGCTGGCTGACCGACAAGGGCACCGCCGGCGTCGAGATCGCCTATCGGCCGGCCCGCGTGCTGATGCAGGATTTCACCGGCGTTCCGGCCGTGGTCGATCTTGCCGCAATGCGCGACGCCATGGCTTCGCTCGGCGGCGATCCGCAGAAGATCAACCCGCTGGTGCCGGTCGACCTCGTCATCGACCATTCCGTCATCGTCGACGAATTCGGCACGCCGATGGCCTTCGCCCGCAATGTCGAGCTGGAATATGAGCGCAACGAAGAGCGCTACAAATTCCTGAAATGGGGCCAGCAGGCGTTCCGCAACTTCCGCGTCGTGCCGCCCGGCACCGGCATCTGCCATCAGGTCAACCTCGAATATCTCGGCCAGGTGGTGTGGACCAACACCGAGGACGGCGAAACCACAGCCTATCCCGACACCTGCGTCGGCACCGATTCGCACACCACCATGATCAACGGCCTGGGCGTGCTCGGCTGGGGCGTCGGCGGCATCGAGGCCGAGGCGGCCATGCTCGGCCAGCCGGTCTCCATGCTGCTGCCGGAAGTCATCGGCTTCCGTCTCACCGGCAAGCTGAAAGAGGGCGTCACCGCCACCGACCTCGTGCTCACCGTCACCCAGATGCTGCGCAAGAAGGGGGTCGTCGGCAAGTTCGTCGAGTTCTTCGGCCCGGGCCTCTCCAACATGACGCTGGCCGACCGCGCCACCATCGGCAACATGGCCCCCGAATATGGCGCCACCTGCGGTTTCTTCCCAGTCGACTCGGAAACCATCCGCTATCTCACAATGTCCGGCCGCAGCGAGGACCGCATCGCGCTGGTCGAGGCCTACGCCAAGGCGCAGGGCCTGTGGCGTGAAACCGGCTCGGCCGACCCTGTCTTCACTGATC